>NZ_PSVU01000052.1:0-24509 GCF_002932515.1 Rathayibacter sp. AY1D5 | reverse complement strand
GCCGATGGTACTGCAGGGGGGACCCTGTGGGAGAGTAGGACACCGCCGGACACCATTCACGATGGCCACCCAGAAATGGGTGGCCATCGCTGTTTAACCACCACCTCGGATCCCCGCTGCTCGCTGGAGCGCGGTGCGGGTTAGGGTGGTGCGACGGCTGCGGCCGTCCTCCCCGCCCTCGGGCGGGTCAACTCCACAGAGCATCACCACGACAGGCGAGGAACGCATGGACGACTCAGGATCCGACCGCAACGACCGGGACTCCGGACGTCGTGACGAGCGGCCGCCTCGCGCCGGCGGCCCCGGCCGCTCCTCGAACGATCGCGGCGGCTCGGGCGATTCCCGCCCCCGCCGCGACGGTGATGCTCGTCCTTCCTATCGTGGCGGTGGCGACTCCCGTCCGCAGCGTGATGGTGACTCGCGTCCTCCGTACCGCGGTGGTGGCGATTCCCGTCCGCAGCGCGGCGGGGACTCTCGTCCTCCTTACCGTGGTGGTGGGGACTCTCGTCCGCAGCGTGATGGGGACTCCCGTCCGCAGCGTGATGGGGACTCCCGTCCTCCTTACCGTGGAGGTGGGGATTCCCGTCCGCAGCGTGATGGTGACTCGCGTCCTCCTTACCGTGGTGGTGGGGATTCCCGTCCGCAGCGCGATGGGGACTCTCGTCCTCCTTATCGCGGTGGCGACTCTCGTCCGCAGCGAGACGGTGACTCTCGTCCTCCTTACCGTGGTGGTGGGGATTCGCGTCCGCAGCGTGACGGGGACTCCCGTCCTCCTTACCGTGGCGGTGGGGATTCGCGTCCGCAGCGTGACGGGGACTCCCGTCCTCCGTACCGCGGTGGTGGCGATTCCCGTCCGCAGCGCGACGGGGACTCCCGTCCTCCTTACCGTGGCGGTGGGGATTCGCGTCCGCAGCGTGATGGTGACTCGCGTCCTCCGTACCGCGGTGGCGGCGATTCCCGTCCGCAGCGTGACAGTGACTCTCGTCCTCCTTATCGCGGTGGCGGCGACTCGCGTCCGCAGCGTGATGGTGACTCGCGTCCTCCGTACCGCGGTGGCGGCGACTCTCGTCCGCAGCGTGACAGTGACTCTCGTCCTCCTTACCGCGGGGGTGGGGATTCCCGTCCTCAGCGCGATGGGGACTCCCGGCCTCCTTACCGTGGAGGTGGGGACTCGCGTCCGCAGCGGGATGGGGACTCCCGCCCTTCGTACCGTGGTGGCGGCGACTCCCGTCCGCAGCGTGACGGTGACTCGCGCCCTCCGTTCCGCGGTGGATCGCGCGACGGGGGAAGCCGGCCGTGGTCGGACGATCGTCGGGGCGGCGGAGACCGCCAGGGCGGCGGACGCGGACGCGAGGGCTTCGGCGGCGGACGCGGCGGCCCCCGCGAGGAGCCGGAGCTCACCGAGGAGGAGCGCGAGCGGCGCTCCCTCCAGTCGGTGCGTCCGCGCCACGACGACCCGGACCTTCCGGACGACGTGCAGGCCAAGGACCTCGACAAGGTCGCCCGCAACGAGCTGCGCACGCTCTCGAAGGACAACGCCGAATGGGTCGCCCGTCACCTGGTGATGGCCGGCCGCCTCCTCGAGGAGGACCCCGAGCTGGCGCACCGCCACGTGCTCTCGGCGGCTCGTCGCGCGGGACGCATCGCCGTGGTCCGCGAGTCGCTGGCCATCTCGGCGTACGCGACGGGCGACTTCGCCCTGGCGCTGCGCGAGCTGCGGACCTTCCGTCGGATCTCCGGCTCGGACGAGCAGGTGCCGCTGATGGTCGACTCCGAGCGCGGCGTCGGCCGACCCGACAAGGCGCTCGAGCTGGGACGGTCGATCGACCGCACCACGCTGAGCCCCGGCGCGCAGGTGTCGCTGGCGATCGCCATGTCCGGCGCCCGCCTCGACCTCGGGCAGGCGGAGCTCGCTCTCATGGAGCTCGAGATCCCGCAGCTCGACCCGGACCGCGCGTTCTCGTACAGCCCGAATCTCTTCGCTGCCTACGCACTCGTCCTCGACGAGGTCGGCCGTTCCGACGAGGCCGCGGAGTGGCAGCGTCGCGCCGACATCGCGGCGCAGGCCGTCTTCGCGGCCGAGGGCGGCGGTGACGACGAGACGATCGAGGTGATCGAGGAGGAGCACGAGTCGGCCGTCGCAGCGTCTGCTCCCGATCGCGCCGAGGAAGGGACCGCGGTCGACGACGCGGACGACTACCTGGACGACGAGGAAGGCCCGACCGCCGTCGACGACGCGGACGAGGACGAGGTCCACCGGACTGTGTCCGAGGAGATCGACGACGACGACGACGCGGACGCGGACGACGCCGACGCGAGCGCTGACGCCGACGCCGACGTCGTGGACACGGACGAGCCGACCTTCGCGGACGAGTCCCTCGAGTCCGACGATCTCGCCGAGACGGACCCGGATGAGGCTCTCGACTCGGCTGACCCGACCGCCGACGAGTCGGTCGAATCCGCCGACACCACCGAGGAGGACGCCGATGTTCCGCAGCAGCAGGACTGAGCCCACTCCGCTCGACGGCCGCGACTCCGTCCTGGCCGACCTCGACGGGGTCGTCTACAAGGGTGCCGACGCGATCCCCTTCGCGGTGGGGAGCCTCAACCGCGCGGCCGAGACGCTGCGCGTCGGCTACATCACCAACAACGCCTCCCGCACGGACGCCTCCGTCGCCGGGCACCTCTCCGAGCTGGGGCTGAGCGTCCGGCCCGAGGACGTCGTCACCTCCCCGCAGGCAGCGGTCGTGCTGCTCGCCGACCTGGTGCCGGTCGGCTCGACGATCCTCGTCGTCGGGGCGGAGGGCCTCACCTCCGAGGTCGAGCGCGCCGGGTTCACCGTGACGCGCAGCGCGGAGGACTCGCCGGCGGCGGTCATCCAGGGCTTCGCGCCCACGGTCGGCTGGGAGCAGCTGGCCGAGGCCTCGTTCGCGCTCCACACGGGGATCCCGTGGGTCGCGACGAACACCGACTGGACGATCCCCGTCGCGCGCGGCATCGCCCCGGGCAACGGGACCCTCGTCTCGGCCGTGCACACCGCGGTCGGCCGGCTCCCGGTCGTCGCGGGCAAGCCCGAGCGGGCCATCTTCGACGCGGCGACCGCGCGCTTCGGCTCGACGAACCCGCTGTTCCTCGGCGACCGGCTCGACACCGACATCGCCGGCGCGAACGGCGCCGACATGGAGAGCGCCCACGTGCTCACCGGGATCGACCGGGCCAAGCAGCTCCTCGCCGCGGAGCCCAAGCTCCGGCCGACGTACATCCTCGGCGACCTGCGCGAGCTGCACCTGCCCTACCCGGCGACGACGGTCTCGCGGAACGGCACGCACGCCGTCCGCGGCGCCAAGGTCCGCCTCGACGGCGACTCCGTGGTGATCGTGGACGCCGGCGACGACGCGACCGATCTGCTCCGGGCCGCCTGCTCGGTGATCTGGTCGTCCGGCCGCGCGATCTACGGCCTCGACGTGCCGGAGTCGCTCTACAGCTGAGCCTGCTCGGCGGGCTCCCGGCGTCCCTCGCGGCGCAGGAGCCCGTCGAGCCGGCCGGCCAGACCGACCGCGACGATCGCGATCAGCGCGGCGTACGAGAAGGTCGCGGCGAAGACCCCGGTCCCGGCCCCGATCAGGCCGGTGACCGCCGCCGCGAGGAGGCCCGTCAGCGCGAGGGAGACCGAGGCGCCGGTCGAGTCGGCGATCTGCAGGGCCGAGCTGTTGAAGCCCTCCCGGCCCGGAGCGGAGAGCGCGAGCGTCATCGTCCCCATCCGCGGGAACATCGTGCCCATGCCGCCGCCGGCCAGGAACCAGCCCACGCCCGCGACGATCGGGCTGAGGGCGAGCACCGTGACGAGCAGCACGACTCCGATGCCGGCGAGCACGAGCGACGAGCCGAGCCGCATCGCTCCGCCGTGGCTGAGGCGGGTGCCCGGGCCTCCCTGGAGGTTCGAGCCGAGAGCCCAGGAGACGGCGCCCGCGGTGAGCATGGCGCCCGAGAGCCAGGGCGGCAGGCCGTACTGCTCCGAGAGCAGCAGCGGCAGGTAGACCTCGGTGCCGAAGAACGCCGCGGCGACGAGGGCGCGGAGGAGGATCACCGACGGCAGGACGCCCCGGGCGCGCAGCGTGCCCGCGGGCAGGAGCGCGCGAACCGCCACGACCACGACCACCACGGCGGCCGCGGCCAGGAGCCCGGCGAGGTCGGGCGCGAGCTCGGCGCTCGTGCTCAGCACGACGACTCCGGCCGAGACGACCACGGCGCGGGCGATGCGGCCCACTGCCCGGCGATCGAAGGGGAGGCGCTCGCGCGGCTCGAGCGAGCGGAGCGTCGGCGCGATCGCGGCGCTCGCGAGGGCCACCAGGGCGACCACTCCGAAGAAGACCCAGTGCCAGCTCGCGAGCTCGGCGACGACTCCGGCCACCAGCGGCCCCACCAGCGACGGCACGACCCAGGCCGCGGCGAAGGCGCCGAAGATCCTCGGATGCAGCTCGCTCGGGTAGACCCGCGCGACGAGCACGTAGAGGGTGACGGTGATCCCTCCGCTGCCCAGCCCCTGCAGCAGGCGGGCCGCCACGAAGACCGGCATCGCCTGCGCGGCGCCCGCGGCGACGAGACCCAGGGTGAAGAGCAGGATCGCGACCACGAGCGACGGCGTCGGGCCGCGGCGGTCGGCGGAGGATCCGGCCGCGACCATCCCGACCACGGCGGCGGCGAGCGTCGCCGCGAAGGCCAGGGGGTAGAGGGCGCGACCGTCGAGGTCGGCGCTGACGATCGGCATGATCGTCGTCACGGCGAGCGACTCGAACGCGCAGAGGAAGACGAGGCTCGTCGTTCCGATGGTCGTCAGGAGGAGGGGAGCCGAGGTGATGCCGCGGCGATCACGAGAACGCACCTACTCAACAGTACGCCGAGCGCACGGCCGGTCAGCGGTAGACGGCCCAGTCGTCCTTCGCGAGCACCGTGGGGGTGCCCTCGATCTCGACCAGCCAGCCGCGGTCGTCGCGCTCGAGGTAGCGCCCCTGGACGATCTCGGGGGCCCAGCCGCCGTCGCGGGACGAGATCCAGCGGACGAAGCGGACGGTGCCTCCGCGCCGGAACAGTGTGCCGTTGTGGTCGCTCATGCGGGGATCTTCTTCACGGAGAGGTCGTCGGGCGACGAGGTTTCGGGGAGGAGGTGGAGGCCGAGGCGGCCGTTCGAGGCGTTCGAGAGCTCGCGCAGCCAGTGCGGGTTCAGCTCGATCGAGGCGGTGCCGTCGTACTCGTAGCGGGTGGGGATGCCGGGGTGGAGCCACAGTTCGGACCGGCGGCCCTCGGCGTCCTCGATCGTCAGGAGGAAGCCCTCGCCGCGGCGGAACCGCGAGGTGATCACGGTCTGGAGGTGGGCCAGGGCGCGGTCCTCGAAGGAGTGCGAGCTGGCGGGTGCGCCGTAGAGCAGTCGTCCCATCGCGCGCACTTCCTCACCGTCGGCGGCGCACGGAAGGCGTGCCGCACCGTCGACACTAGGTATTGCTAAGTCGGTTGACTAACAGTCTCGGCGCCGAGTGCGCTTTCGGGACACACGGCGTCCGATCGCCGGAGAAGTGGTTCGATGGGGGCAGCGAGTTCCCGTCCGGGGCGCCTGCCGCTCGGAAGGTGCACCTCGATGGACGCTCGGCCAGACCTGTTCGCTCTGCTCACGCGATTGCGCACGGCGGAGCGCGACTACGACGGCCGCGTGGAGCGCCGCCTGGGCATCGGCGCCACGGATCTCGCGGCCCTGCGGCTGATCGGGGTCGGGGAGCGGCGCGACGAGATCGTCCGCGCCGTCGACCTGTCCGCGGCCCTGTCGATCACGACGGCGGCCGTCTCCCTCCTCGTCGACCGCCTCGCCCGCGCCGGCTACGTGAACCGCACTCCCGACCCGTCCGACGGCCGCGGCCGCATCCTCTGCCTGACGGAGCGCGCGCAGAAGGCCATCGTCGGCACCGACGACCCGACCTACGAGCAGATCCGCGCGATGGTCGCGAAGGTGCCCGAATCGGAGGCCGCGACCGTCGCGGTGCTGCTCGACGGCCTCAGCCGCATCCTCGAGGGGCAGCCGCCGCCCGAGCTCGTCGACTGATCAGCGCTGCAGCGTGGCGCTCGGCGACTCGCCGAATCGCTCCGCGTAGGCCGCGCTGAAGCGGCCCGCGTTCCCGAAGCCCCAGTGCCGGGCGACGGCGGCGACCGTCGTCCCGAGGGGCGGACTCACGGCGAGCTCCTCCCGGGCGCGGTCGAGCCGCACCAGGCGCAGGTAGGCGATCGGGCGCATCCCGAGCACCCGCTGGAACGCGGACTGCAGGCCCCGGACGGTCAGGCCCGACGCCGCCGCCATCTCGGCGGGGCCGATCGGCTCGCTGCAGTGGGCGTGCACGTACTCGACGGCCGTGCGGATCCGTGCGTTCCGGGGGGCGAGGAGCTCGGGCGGGACCGGAGCGGACTCCGGAGGGTAGAGGTCGAGCAGCGCGGAGGCCGTGGCACGGGTGAGCTCGTCCCAGAGCAGCTGCTCGACGCGCTCGCTGCGCAGCGCGCGGGCGGAGTCGGCGACGGCGGTGCGCCAGCGGCGGATCGCCGCGGCGTCGGGGCGGTGCTCGGAGTCGAAGACGAGGGACCCGACGAGGCCGCGCTCGGCGGCGACCCGGTCGACCACTCCCCGGTCGAGGTGCACCAGGCGCTGGTCGAAGTCGACGTAGTCGAAGGCGAACGGCCGGCCGACGGGGAAGAGGACGGGACGGTTCTCCTCCATCGCGATCGAGGCGCGGCCGACGTCGATCCGGCCGGAGCCGCCCACGATCCACTGCACGACGACATCGTCCGAGTCACCCACGCCGCCCGCGAGGCGCCCGGACATCCGCGAGGTGCGGAGGGTCATCCCGCCGTCGCCGATGGCGGCGTAGCGGTAGCTGAAGTCTGCAGCGGTGGTGGCGGCGCGCCACTCGTCGCCGTTGTAGAGCCGCGCGAGGCTGTGCCGCGCCTCGTCCGGATCCTCGCCGCGGGCCTCCAGCCGGACGCGAGGGTGGTGATCGTCCACAGGTCGTTCCGGTGCCTCAGCGCGTGAGGCGCTCGATGAGCTCGCGGTAGCGCGCGGCCGTGCGCTCGACGATCTCGGACGGGAGGGTCGGCGGGAGGCCCTGGCCGTCCCAGTTGTAGGAGAGCCAGTCGCGCACGATCTGCTTGTCGAACGAGCGGCCGCGGATGCCGGCGTCGTAGTCGTCGGCGTCCCAGTAGCGGGAGGAGTCGCTCGTGAGGACCTCGTCGCCGAGGGTGACGACTCCGGTCCCGCGGTCGACCCCGAACTCGAACTTCGTGTCGGCCAGCAGCACGCCGCGGGCCAGGGCGATGGTGGACGCCTCGCGGAAGACGGCGAGCGAGAGGGTGCGCAGCGCCTCCGCGGCCTCCTCCCCGACGATCTCGACCGTGCGCTCGAAGGTGATGTTCTCGTCGTGCTCGCCCTGCGGGGCCTTCCACGCGGGGGTGTAGATCGGCTCGGGGAGCGCGTCGCCGTCGTGGAGGCCCTCGGGGAGCGGGACGCCGCAGACGGAGCCCGTCTCCCGGTACTCCTTCCAGCCACTGCCGGAGAGGTAGCCGCGCACGACGCACTCGATCGGGAACATGTCGAGCGTCTTCACCAGCATCGACCGGCCGCGGACCGCCTCGGGGATCGCGCCCGGGATCAGATGGTTGGGGACGTCGGAGAGCTGCGCGAACCACCAGAGGGAGAGCGTGGTCAGCAGCTCGCCCTTGCCGGGGATCCCGGGCTCGAGGACCGCGTCGTACGCGCTGACCCGGTCGCTGGCGACGACGAGCATGCGGTCGGCGCCGAGCACGGGGTCGGCGTCGTCGGGGGTGTAGAGGTCGCGCACCTTGCCGGAGTAGGCGTGCTGCCAGCCGGGCAGCGGCGCCGTGGTGTCGAAGGACAGGGAGTCGTCGCGGGTCACCGCACCATTCTCCCCGATCCGGGGGGCTCCGCGGCTCCTGAAGACCTCCTGTGTCCTGGCGGATCGGGGCTGTCAAGCACGCGCGGTCGCCGATCCCGCGCGCCTAGCGTCGAGACATGACTTCGCAGAAAGACCAGACTCCGCAGAACGACCAGTACACGTTCCAAGACCCGACCGCGATGTTCGCCGACATCGACACGGAGGCCCAGTACCAGGAGGGCTCCGGCCTCGACTCGAAGATGGACGACCCCGCCGACCGCGGCGAGTCGACCTACCGCGGCTCCGGCCGCCTGACCGGGCGCAGGGCGCTCGTCACCGGAGGCGACTCGGGCATCGGCGCGGCCGTCGCCATCGCCTACGCCCGCGAGGGCGCCGACGTCGCGATCGTCTATCTCCCCGAGGAGGAGTCGGACGCGAAGAAGGTCGTCGCGCTGATCGAGGAGGCCGGACGCACCGCCGTCGCCATCCCCGGTGACATCACCGACCACGACTTCGCGGTGGGCGCCGTCGCGAAGGCCGTCGAGGGCCTGGGCGGACTCGACATCCTCGTCAACAACGCGGGCAAGCAGCAGCACGTCGAGGACTTCCTCGAGCTCTCGGACGAGCAGTTCGACGAGACCTTCAAGACCAACGTCTACGCGATGTTCTGGATGACGAAGGCGGCCGTGCCGCACCTCGCCCCGGGCTCCGCGATCATCAGCACCTCGTCGATCCAGGCCTACCAGCCGTCGCCGATGCTGGTCGACTACGCCAGCACGAAGGCCACGATCAACACGTTCTCGAAGGCGCTCGCGCAGCAGCTCGCGCCCAAGGGGATCCGCGTGAACGTCGTCGCCCCGGGCCCGATCTGGACGCCGCTGCAGACCGCGGGCGGCCAGCCGTCCGACAAGCTGCCCGAGGTCGGCTCGCAGACGCCGCTCGGACGCTGGGGTCAGCCGGCCGAGCTCGCTCCCGCCTACGTGTTCCTCGCCTCCCCGGAGTCGAGCTACGTCGTCGGCGAGACGCTGCACGTCAACGGCGGCATGCCCACGCCGTAACACTCGGCGCTCACGGCGGGCCCGGTCGCGGAGCGGAGGAACCTCTTCCGCGCCGTGGCGGGGCCCGCCGTTTTGGTTGTCGTAACAATCGACTGCTGTGCAGGTTCGTGCGCGAGAGTCGGTGCATGACCGATTCCCTGCCGATCCTCGACCTGTCCCGCCTCGACCAGGGGGAGGCGGAGGCCGCCGCCTTCCGCCGCGACCTCCGGGAGACCACGCACGACGTGGGATTCTTCTACCTCGTCGGCCACGGCGTGCCCCAGGACCTCCTCGACGACGTCGTCGCCGTCTCCCGCCGCTTCTTCGACCTGCCGGAGGAGGAGAAGCTCGCGATCGAGAACACCCTCAGCCCGCAGTTCCGCGGCTACACCCGCTTCGGCGCCGAGCTCACCAACGGCGACGTCGACTACCGCGAGCAGGTCGACATCGGCATCGACCGACCGGCCGTTCCCGCCGGGCCCGGCGTCGCCGACTACGAGCGCCTCGAGGGGCCGAACCTCTGGCCCGAGGCGCTGCCGGAGTTCCGCGAGGTCTTCGAGCGCTGGCACGCGGAGCTCGCGGCGGTCGCGATCCGGCTGCTGCGCACCTGGGCCGTCGCGCTCGACGCCCCGGAGGACGTGTTCGACGAGGCGTTCGCCGAGCGGCCGTTCTCGCTGGTGAAGGTCGTCCGCTACCCGGGCACCTCCGACCCGGAGCCCAAGCAGGGCGTGGGCGCGCACCGCGACGGCGGCGTGCTGACGCTGCTGCTGGTCGAGCCCGGCAAGGGCGGCCTGCAGGTCGAGCACGACGGCTCGTGGATCGAGGCACCCGCGATGGAGGGCGCGTTCGTCGTCAACATCGGCGAGATGCTGGAGCTCGCCACGGGCGGCTACCTCAAGGCCACGCTGCACCGCGTGATCTCGCCGCTGATCGGGACGGACAGGATCTCGATCCCGTTCTTCTTCAATCCCGCGCTCTCGGCCACCATGCCCTCGCTCCCGCTGCCCGAGGAGCTCAAGTCCGGCCTCTCGGTCGACCCGACGAACGCGCCGATCCTCGAGACCTACGGCGAGAACGCGCTGCGCTACCGGCTCCGGGCCCACCCGAACGTGGCGGCCGCCCACCACGCGGACCTGCTCGCTCCCACCGTCTGACCCGGGAACGACGAAGGGCCCCCTTCCGCGCGAGCGCAGGAGGGGGCCCTTCGTCGTCAGTGCGTCAGCAGCGCGCGGCGGCCACGGGGACCGTCGCGGTGAACGCGGGCTGGCCGGTCGCCGATCCGGTCACCGTCACCGTGCCGGCCGGCATCGAGGCCAGGCGGGTGGTGAAGGCGGCGGAGGCGGACGATCCGGGTGCGATCGCGGTGAACGACTTCGAGCCGTAGGCCGAGGCGATCGTGACGTCCGCGGCAGCGGTGTCGGTGTTCTTCACGGTCGCGGTGAGCACGATCTTGCCGGCGACGCAGCGCGTGGCGACGGCGGGGACGAGCTCGAGGGTGTCCAGCGGGACGGCGGCCGAGACCGACGTGCGCACCAGCTTGTCCGCGTACCCGGTGTAGGAGGCCGTGACGCCGGTCACGCCCGCCGGGACCGAGACGCTCGCCGAGCCGCCGGAGAGCGGGACGGTCGAGGTCCACGAGCCGCCGGTGAAGGTGACCGAGCCGACGACGTCGCCCCTGTCGGCCGCCGCGACCGTCGCCGTGACCGTGCGGCCGTCGGCGGTGAGGGTCGTGGTGGAGTCGACGGCGGTGACGCCGGTCCAGTTCTTCATGGCGGTGAGGACCGTCTGCGGGACGCTCACGAACGCACCGTGCCGCGGGCTGGCCGGGAGGCCGGGGCGGCTCTTGGGCGAGACGTTCCAGTCGGCCGACTGCGAGAGGCGGTTCGTCTGCGAGCTGCCGGCGATGGCCGCTCCAGAGGTGAGGAAGGCCTTGTAGCCGCCGTCGCCGTAGTTGTCGACGAGGAAGGCGTAGCCGTCGCCCGTGCCGGTGGTGTCGTTCGGGTCGCCCGCGTTCAGCTTGATGATCTCGGGTCCCTCACCGGCCTGGCCGGTCTCGAGCGAGGTCATCCGGGTGTCGGTGAGCTGCCAGGTGGTGTTCGGGTCGGCGCTCCAGTTGGAGGAGGTCGTCCCAGCGGTCAGGACCTTCGACTTCTCGAGGAAGATGTCCTTCCCGGCCTCGAGGGTTCCGGCGGCGCCGCCCTCCTCGTTCTTGGTGAAGCGGTAGTAGTAGTCGCCGATCTTCGTGATCGTCGAGTCGATCCGCGCGTAGCCGGTGTCCTGCCAGGTGGCGGGAGGAGCGGTGAAGGTGCGGAAGTCGCGGGTGATCACGGAGAAGACGCGGGAGTAGAGCTTGTCGTTGTTGGTCTTCGTCGCGTCGGAGTAGAGGCGCGAGGAGAAGAACACGACGTAGGACTGCAGGGCGTCGTCCCAGTACGCCTCGGGCGCCCAGGTCATTCCGGCGGCCGGCTGGTTCACCGTGATGCCGGTGTCGGCGCCGTTGGTGCGGGTCCACTGCACCAGGTCGGTCGACTCCCAGACCTCGATCTTCAGGCTGCCCTTGGACTGGGCGTCGCCCCAGCCGGTGCCGCAGGAGATGCAGAGGTCGGTGGCGACCATGTAGTACTTGTCGCCGTTGTGCGAGCGGAGGATGAACGGGTCGCGCAGGCCCTTCGTGTCGGTCGTCGAGGTGATGACCGCCTTCCCGCCGTTGACCGGCGAGAAGGTGAAGAAGTCGTTGCCCGAGGTCGCGGCCTGGTAGATCTTCTCGTCGCCGTCCGACTTGAAGTACGCCGAGGCGTAGCCCGCGTCGGGAGCGGTGCGGCCGAGCTCGGCGACCGTCAGCGTGAAGGCGCGCGTCTCGGTGACGCCGTTGAGGGTGGCCGTCGCGGTGAGGGTGACGGTCCTGTCTCCGGAGCCGTAGGCCGGCCGGGTGACGACGCCGCCGCCGCGGTAGGGGTCGGCCGCGCCGACCGCCGGAGCCGCGTAGGAGGTGTTCGTCGGCGTGACGAGGGCCGGGTCCGAGGAGGTCCAGGTGATGTCGGTGCCGTTCCGGGCGCCCTTCACCGCGAGGGGGAGGTTCTCGGTGGTGCGCGTGGCGAGCTTCAGCGCGTCGAGGTCGTCGTTGATGCTCGGGGCGAGCACGACCACCTCGAAGGGGATCGTCGCGCCCTGGGCGGTGGTCGCCGTCAGGGTGACCGGGGTGTTCTGCGCGATCGAGCGCGAGACGACGCCGGTGGCCGAGACGACCGCGCTGTTCGAGGAGGTCCAGGTGAGCGGGACGCCGCTGCTGGAGGCGGGCAGCGTCAGGTTCGAGGAGACCTGGGTCAGCGACGGGTTGCCGGCCAGCAGGACGGGCTGGATGTCCGAGCGCAGCAGGGCGGAGGTCGCGGACGCCTTCGCCGCGGCGGTCGGCATGCTCGAGGCGACCTGCTCGGCGGTGAGGGAGGTGTCCCAGAACTTCACGTCGGTGACGTCGGCGGTCACGAGCGCGTCGCCGGAGTAGAGCGAGCGGCCGAGGTAGCCGAGAGTGGACCCGGTCGGCACGATGCTCGCCATCGACTTCGTGGTGTTCGCCGTCGAGATCTGCGTGCCGTCGCGGTAGAGGGTCAGCACGGTGCTCGACCCCGTGCCGGTGCCGACGAGCGTGAGCGTCGTGAACCCGGGGTTCAGCGTGCCGCCGAACGGCATGCGGGTCTCGCCGTTGCTGGTGGGCTCCTTGACGCGGATGCCCGCGAGGACCTGTCCGCTGGGCGAGCCGTCGGGGTTGCGCGGGTTCACGAAGACGTGGTTGCCGAGCTGCGTGGTGTTCCACGGGCCGACGCCGTCGCCGATGACCCAGCCGAACTGGTTGGCGGTGGTCTGCGTCTTCACCGTGTACTCGACGGCGAAGGCGTTGTCGGCTCCGGTGACCAGGCCCTGGGGGAGGCTCGCGTAGCCGTCGTTCTTGAACCGGGCGACCTGGTCGCCGCCGGCGTTCGCGAAGGACGCGTCGGTGAGGCCGGTCAGGGTGGCGTTGCGTCCGTTGCCCGAGATGTCGAGCAGGGCCGAGCCGGCGTGCGACATGTCGTAGTGCGCGGTGGGCGCCGGGACGTCGACGGCCTGCGCCGAGACGGGGACGAGAGCGCCGGTGAGGGCGACGCTCGTGCAGGCGAGAGCGGAGAGGAAGAGGGATCGCACGCGGCGCCGAGGCGCGGCGGCAGGGGGCTCCGGGGAGCGTCGTCTCATCGTCGAGACCTTTCCTTCGGGGGAGGGATGCGTCGAGCCGAGGGGACCGACGCGTGTGTTCACGTTAACATGTGAGCCGCCTCAGAGCCATGGCGGAATTGCTCCGGCGTCGGGAGCGAACCATGCGACAGGGGCGCGCCTCGGCGCAAGACCTGCACCCGCGAGCGCCCGGGGCGTAGCGTGAGCGCACCGCATCCTGGCCCCCGGTGACGGAACCATGCCCATCCGCCTGCCCTGCGAGGACTTGACCATGACGACGCTCTTCCACACCGGTGGCTCCCTCTCCCTCGACGACGCGACCGCCGACGCCGTCGTCCGCTACTCGCTCGCGCTCGCGCAGCAGCATCGGATGAGCACGGTCAGCGTCGCCGACGACTCGGCCCCCTCCTCCGTCGTGACGCTCACCGTCGGGCTCGGCGTCCCCCTGGTGGTCGCAGGGACCGGTAGCGCAGCGGCGGAGTCGAGCGCCGAGATCCTCGAGCGCCTCGACGCGCTCGACGGCGCGGGCGGTCCGGTGCCCGCTTCGGACGTCGACCCCCGCGCGACGTGGGAGCTCGAGAACGAGTACTGAGCTCTGAGCCGCGGCGCTGCCGGCGCGGATCCGCCCCGCTCCTGCTCCGCGGGGCGCGGAGCGTCAGCGCCGGTAGTCGCGGATGATCTCCTGGGCGAGCGTCGTGATCGGAGTCGACGTCGCTCGCGCGCGGACCCGCAGCACCTGGAAGGCCTGCTCGACCGTGGTGCGGTGGGCGTAGGCGAGGATCCCCTTCGCCTGCTCGATCAGCACCCGGCTGTCGAGGGCGTGCTGCAGCTGCTCCTGGGTGACCGTGCTCTGCTGGAGCGCGCGCTGATGGAGGATCCCGATCGTCGCGACGTCGGCGAACGCCTGCACGACCGCGATGTCGTCCGGATCGAGCCGCCCCGGCCGGGCCTGGAAGAGGTTGAGGGAGCCGATCGTCGTCCCCGCCGACCGCATCGGCACGCAGTGCGCCGAGAGCACGTCGAGCTCGACCGCCAGCGTCCGGAACTCCGCCCACTCCTCGCCCACGGCGCGGGCGTCCTCGACGATCACCGGCCGCCCGGTCTCGAAGCACTGGATGCACGGGCCCGACCCGCTGTCGAGCTGAAGCAGCTCGATCAGCCGGGTGTCCTCGTCCGTGGAGGCGAGCACCTCGAGGGAGCCGGTGGAGTCGGCGAGGACGAGCCCCGCCGAGACGGCGTCGAAGAGGGTCGCGCTGCTCTCCACGAGGGTCTGGGTGAAGTCGACGACGTCGTAGTCGTCGACCAGTGTGTCGGAGAGGGCGACGAACGTCTGGATGACGCTGCGCTCGCGGGAGTTCGTCACCATGTGTCGTCCTGGGCGGTGAGAGGGCGGTCGGGGAACCCGTCGTGCCGGGCCACGATGCCGGAGGCGACATCGACGACGGAGCGCTGCTGGGCGAAGGCGTGGGCGCGCAGCAGCAGCTGCGCCTCCTCGGCCGTGCTGCCGTAGCGCGCGATGATCATGCCGGTCGCCTGGTGCACCACGCGTCGCGAGCGCGGATTCGTGCTCTCCTCGACCTCGTTGTCGCGCAGCACCGCGGCAAGCACCAGCAGCGCCGTCGCGGTGGTCGAGGCGCTGATCCGGCCGAGGAGGGAGTCGCTGAGCGACGTGGGGCGGCGGGAGTAGAGGTCGACCGCGCCGATCGAGAGCCCCGCGATCGAGAGCGGGAAGGCGAAGACCGCGCGCACCGCCGTGGGGCCGATCGCCTCGGTGAAGAGCGGCCAGCGCTCCTCCGCGCCGGTGTCCGGCACCGAGACGGGGCCGGCAGCGCGGATCGCCTCCCAGCACGGGCCCTCGCCGAGGTCGATCTGGATCTCGTCCAGCCGGCTCGCGGTGCTGTCGCTCGCGGCGACGGTCTCGCCGCCGAAGGGGCTGCCGAGCGTGGAGATCGCGACGCCGTCGATCGGATACCCGCGCAGATACGGGTCGCAGAGAGCGTCGGAGTCGGTCACCGCGCCCATTTCAGCCGTCGGCTCCGCTCGGAGCGACGCTCCGCCGGACCGGCGGGGACCACGACGCGGTGACGCGCGGGAGTCCGCCTGGCTGCGCTGCCCGGGCGCAAAAGCCGACGGCCCGTGAAGCGGCTCGTCGGGCGCGGACGGTGCATGGTGCGGGGCGACGGGAGCCGGAGGACGGCGGCCTGCACGGCGACGGAGCGGCTCAGGCCGGGGTCGATCGAGCCGGGACGCTCGAGGGCGGCGATGAGGTCGTCGAGGACGGCGAAGGCGGGATCTGTCATCACGGCTCCTGGCCGGGTGTCCGCGGCCGTTGTCGTGCGCCGAGGCGCGGGAGGTGTCGATCGGGTGTCGCCGTGCGGGGTCCGCGCACGACGTCGACGAGGTCCTGCCCGACGGTACGGGGCGCGGATCGACCGGACGACGTGGTTGACCTCTCGGAGGTCCGCCGCTACTCGTACTCTGCGTTGACCTCGTCGAAGTCGTTCGTGATGATCGACAGCGGGGTGTACGGCGTGATGAGGAGGAGCGCCGGGTTCGCGCGACCCTCGCCGTAGTTGACGGTCAGCCACTGCGGGGTCGGGGAGGCCAGGGCGGCCTCGACCTCGGCGCGGAACTCTTCGAGGCTCCTGTTGTTGACGGTGTAGGCGGTGCCGTTGTAGATCAGGTCGATGCGCTTCACAGCTGGTCGCCCTTCGCCGGGGGACGCACCGGTTCGGCGGGTTCCGAGATCACGTACAGCCCGCCCGCGGAGTTCGCGAGGTCGGTGAGCGCGGAGATCCAGGCGGGGTTGATGCGGGGCATCCGGCCGCCGAAGTACTTGTAGCGGAGAGCGTGGGAGGGGTGGATCCAGATCGCGCTGCGGCCGTCGCCCATGCTGTGGTCGTCGCGCCAGCTGAGCAGGAACGACTCGTTGCGGCGCAGCTTCGCGGTGATGACGATCTGCAGGTGCGCGAGCACGCGGTCCTCGAAATCGATCTCGACGGTCCCGTCGTAGTGCAGCTTCCCCATCGGCGTCTCCAGCCCCTGATCTCCGGCCGGCAGACGCCCGCCGTTGCCACCACCCTTCCGCAGACCGGAGGGATCCGACAACCCGGCCGCCATTCTCTGCTCGATCTGTCCAGGTCTTCCGTCAGCGGCGGTCCTCTGTTAAATTCCTCCCTCCACGCAGCCGGCGCTGCCGAGCATGGACGGCATGAAGCACATCCTCTTCGCCGACAAGACGATCCTCGTGGGGGACGAGGCGGCCGACGCGCTCGTCGAGTACGCCGTCGCCCTCGCCGCGAAAGGCGCGGCCGACACCGTCGAGTACACGGGGATCGGCGCGGACGGCGGGACGGTCGACGCCACCTTCCTCGTGAACGCCGCGGCCGCCCTCATCGTCGAGACCACGCCGAGCGACCTGCCCGAGCCGGACAACGCGGCGGAGGTGGTACGGCTGCGCGAGCGGATCGACGCGCTCACCGGCGAGCATCCCGTGCAGCCCGGCGACGGCGAGCTGACCAGTGGTGCCGACTACGAGGACTCCTCCGAGCGGTGAGTGGTTCCCCGTGGTGCGGACCCGGACCCGGACCCGGATGCGACCGGCGTCCGCTACCACTGCGAGGCTCCGCAGTGAACCCCCTGATCGGCTGAGGGGAGGCGGACGTACCGTGGCCCTGCGGGTCGCCGACGACACGATCACCGGTCGACCGCTACGGGCACGGCCGCGGGCCGGCCGGGGAGGACGGGCACGATGACCGGAGACCATCCCTTCTGGGTGCGCCTCGCGCGCAAGGAGCCGCAGTGCGCCATCGTGCGCGGCCGGGTCTTCGAGATCGGCGCCCCCGACGAGCGGGACGGGGCCTTCCTCCTCACGGTCTGGGAGAAGGGGCGGCCCGTCGGGCACGTCCTGAACGTGGATCCGCCCGCCTACAAGCCGTGCGGACCGGGGCACTCGGTCGAGCCGCAGCGGGTCGACGGGGTCGAGGAGCTGCTCGAGCTCCTGGTGCCCCAGCGCACTCGGCTCGCGGCGCACGGCTGACGCCGCTCCCGTCCGCGGGGGCCGCCCGAGTCCTGTGCACCGGGAGCGGGGCGAGCGCTGAGCACCCACTGACGGACGCCCGGGACGGGGGAGTCGTGCGGCCGGGCGGCGGCTGGCATCCTGACCTCGGTGCGACGAGCGCGCCCGCGAGGGGGAGCCCGATGAGCACCACCGAGGACGTCGACGACGGGACCGCTGAGTTCGGGTACCGCCCCTCCCTCACCCGCGGCATCGGCCGCTTCGGCAGCTTCGCCGCGGGCGTGAGCTACATCTCGATCCTGACCGGCACGTTCCAGCTCTTCTCCTTCGGCTTCGCGCTCGGCGGTCCCGCCTACTGGTGGTCCTGGCCGATCGTGTTCACCGGGCAACTCATGGTGGCCCTGTGCTTCGCCGAGCTCGCCGCCCGCTACCCGGTCGCGGGCTCCGTCTACAACTGGAGCAAGCGCCTCGCCGGGCCGACGGTGAGCTGGCTGGCGGGCTGGCTGATGGCCACCGCGTCCGTGGTCACGCTCGCGGCCGTCGTGCTGGCGTACCAGGCGACGCTCCCGCAGATCTGGAGCGGGTTCCAGCTCGGCGGCTCCGCGGGGGTGAGCGCGGTGGTCTGGGGAGCGGTCCTGATCGCGTTCACCACCGCGGTCAACGCGCGCGGCGTGCGGCTGATGGCCCGGATCAACAGCGTCGGCGTGCTGATCGAGCTCGTCGCAGCGGTGCTGCTGGTGGCGGTGCTCGCGGTGAACGTGGTGCATCCGCCGACCGTGCTGCTCGACACCAGCGGCTACGGCGGGAGCACGCCGGGCGGGTACGCCGGCGCGTTCCTCATCGCCGCGATCGCGTCGGCGTACGTGATGTACGGGTTCGACACCGCGGGCTCGCTCGGCGAGGAGACGGTCGATCCGCGCCGGACCGCGCCGACGGCGATCCTGCGGGCGGTGACCGCCTCCTTCGTCCTCGGCGGCCTCATCCTGCTGCTCGGCATCCTCTCGGCGCCCGACCTCGCCGACCCGGCGCTCGGGCAGGCGTCGGGCGGGCTGCAGCGGATCGTGCTGCAGGTGCTCGGGGGGCCCCTCGGATCGGTCCTCCTGCTCTGCGTGGTCGTCGCGATCACCGTGTGCGCGCTGGCGGTGCACACGGCGGGCATCCGGCTGATCTTCGCGATGGCCCGCGACAACGCCCTGCCCGGCAGCCGCGTGCTCGCCCGCGTCGACCCGCGGCGCGGGACCCCGGTGGCGCCGGCGCTGGTCGTGGGGGTGCTCGCGGTGCTGATCCTGGTCGTGAACATCGGGACGCCGGCGATCTTCACGGCCGTGACGAGCGTGGCGGTCATCCTGATCTACCTCGCCTACCTGCTGGTGACGGTGCCGCTGCTGATCGCCCGGCTCCGCGGCCGGTGGCCCGCAGCCGCGCCCGGGCGCTTCTCGCTCGGCCGCGCGGGCCTGCCGGTGAACGTCGTCGCGGTGCTCTGGGGCGCGGCGATGACGATCGACCTCGCGTGGCCGCGCGTCGAGGTCTACGGGGAGGAGCTGCGCTGGAGTGCGGTCGTCGTGATCGCCGCGGTCGTCGGGATCGGCCTGGCCTGGTTCCTCCTCCGCGGCCGGCACCGCCTCGGCACCCTGCCCGCGCACGCGCTCCCCTCGACGCCGCCGCAGAGCTGAGTCGCTCGAGAAGGCCTGTTCTCGAGGGGCAGGACGATCCTTCCCGGGCGACTCGGCGGCGGCACCGGGAGGAGGATGGGGGAGCGGGTGCTCGGCCGAGCGCCGCGGGAAGGAGCGCGCGTGCGGAACCGCCTGGCGACTCCGTCCCTGCTCGCGCACGCCGTGCTCATCCAGGCCGTCGCGTTCCTGCTCCGGCCGGCCGCCGTCTACCAGGCGATCCGGCTCGACGTGCCGGCCTGGGCGCTCGGGGCGCTCGGCGCCTCGTTCGCGCTGGTGCCGCTGCTGATCGCGCTGCCGGTGGGCGGGCTGGTCGACCGGGTCGGCGCTCGGGCCGTGATGGCCGTCGGCTCGCTCGTCGCGGTGGGAGCGGCCGCGGTGCTGCTCCTGGCGGGCGGGAGCGTCGCGGGGCTGCTCCTCGGCATCGCCCTGCTCGGCGCGGGGCACCTGGGCTGCGTGGTCGGGCAGCAGACCGTCGTCGCGGGCGGCACCGGAGGGACGCGTCTCGACAGCCGCTTCGGCTACTACACGTTCGCCGCGTCGCTCGGGCAGGCGATCGGGCCCGCGTTCATCCCGGTGCTCGCGGGCGGCTCGGTGCGGCCCGACCCGGCGCCGCTGTTCCTCGTGGGCGGGATCCTCGCGGTGCTGCTGCTCGTCTCGACGGCGGGGATCCGCAGCCCGTCCCCGCGAGGACCCGCGGCGGAGGGGGCGGCGGCTCCGGGCTCGACGCTCGGTCTCCTCCGGGTGCCGGGCCTCGCGCGCGCCCTGCTGACCAGCGCGACCGTCGTCGCCGCCGTCGACCTGACCGTCGTCTACCTCCCCGCCCTCGGCGCCGAGCGAGGGCTCCCGGCCGGCGTCGTCGGGGCCCTCCTCACCGTGCGCGCGCTCGCGTCGATGGCCTCGCGGCTCCTCCTCGGTGCGGCCACCGCCCGGCTCGGGCGCACTCGGGTGATGGTGGGCGGCATCCTGATCTCGGCGCTCTGCCTGGTGCTGGTCGCCCTGCCCGCGCCGACCGTGCTCCTCTTCGTCGCGGTCGCCGCCCTCGGCCTGGGCCTCGGGATCGGCCAGCCCATCACGATGTCGTGGCTGATCGAGCGCACCCCCGCCGACCGCCACGGCCGCGCCCTCGCGCTGCGCCTGGCCGGGAACCGCCTCGGGCTGATCGCCCTGCCCAGCCTCCTCGGCGTCCTCGCGGCGGCGTCCGGAGCGGGCGGCGTCCTCATCGGCACCGGTGCCGCGGTCGGCGCGACCCTCCTCCTCCTGCGCGGAGTGCGCCTGGACTGAGGTGCCCGGGGCCGCAGTGGATCGGCGGCGCGAGCCGCGTTCCCTGGCCTCTCCGTCGGAAGACCGGAGGGTCAGCTGCCCGGCTCCTCCACGCGGACGTCCTCGGCGGCCTTGTCGGCGCGCCAGCCGCGCCAGACCGGCTGGCGGAGGGTCCCGGAGGCGGTGCGCTCGCGGTAGCGGACCTCGCCGACCAGGACGGGCGACACCCAGTGCACGCCGCGCGACTCGAGCGGAGGGACGGAGACGGCGGGCTCCTCGGTGGCGTGCTCGGCCAGGCGGTCGACCAGTCCGCGGCGCTCGCGGTCGCTGAAGCCGGTGCCCACACGGCCGGAGTAGGCGAGCCCGTCCTCGCCGGGGATCGCGGTCAGCAGCGCCCCGACCGAGCCCTGCAGGCCGCCGTCGCCCTCGCGCCAGCCCACGATCACGACCTCCTGCAGCCGGTGGTGGGTGAGCTTGATCCAGTCGCGCGAGCGGCTGCCCTCCTGGTAGCGCGAGTCGCGGCGCTTGGCGACCACGCCCTCGAGGCCGAGGGCGCGGCTGGTGGCCATCGCCTCCTCCAGGTCGCCGTCGAACACGGACGGGACGTGCACGCGCTCGTTCTCGGCGACGAGCTCGACCAGTGCCGCGCGACGGGTGTCGTAGTCGCTCCCGGTCAGGTCGTCTCCTGCGCGCTCGAGCAGGTCGAAGACCATCAGGTGCACCGGCGTGGACCGGGCGGCCGCCTCGATCTCGCGCGGCTTCGTCAGCCCGCCGCGGGTCTGCAGGGCGCCGAAGTCGGGGCGCCCGCGAGCGTCGAGGGCGACGATCTCGCCGTCGAGCACGGCGTCGGCGGCGGCCTCGGCGAGCGGGGCGAGCAGGTCGGGGAACGCCGCGGTCAGGTCGTTGCCGTTGCGGCTCGTGAGGGTCGCGGTGCCGCCCTGCACCCGCACGAGAGCGCGGTAGCCGTCCCACTTCATCTCGATCGCGGCCCCCGGGTCCACGTCGCCGCGGCGTCCGGCCGTGGCGAGCATGGGGCGGTGGCGGCGCGGGGCGGAGTCCTCGGCCGGGCGGTCGGCGGAGGGTGCGGGGCGGGGAGCGGGCGACGCGGCGGACGCGGTCGCCCGGCCCCGTCGCTGCGTCCCGTGCCCGTGAGCGGGACCCGGCGCCATCAGGTGCAGGAGCCAGTTCTTCTCGGCGCCCTCCCTCGAGCCCGTGTGCAGCAGGGCGTAGCGGCGGGGCTCGCCGCCGAGCCCGCCGTCGGGGCGGCCGGTCAGCACCGCGATCACCTCCTTCCCCTCGCGCCACTTCTCGAGCGCGTAGGTGCCCTCGTCCCAGATGCGCACCCCGCCGCCGCCGTACTCGCCGGCCGGGATCGTGCCCTCGAAGGTCGCGTATTCGAGGGGGTGGTCCTCGGTCTGCACCGCGAGCCGGTTCGGGTCGCCCTCCAGCGGCGGGCCCTTCGGCACCGCCCAGCTGACCAGGACGCCGTCGTGCTCGAGCCGGAAGTCGTAGTGCAGGCGCCGCGCGTGGTGCTCCTGGATGACGAAGGAGTCGCCCGAGGAGGAGCCCGCGGACGCCGCCTCGGGCACCGGCTCCGGCGTCCTCGACGCGTCGCGCATGCTGCGGTAGATCGCCAGGCGGTCGGAGGAGGCGTCCGTCGCGGCGAAGCCCGCCATCCTCCCCGGGGTCGGCTCGAGCCCGGCACCCCGGGCGGCGAGCAGCGGGCGGAGGAGGTCGCCGTCGCTCCGCAGCCGCTCCACCACCTCGTCGGGCGACAGGTGGCGCAGGTCCTCGGCACCCAGCTCCTCCCACGTGCGGGGCGCGGCGGCGGCCGGCCGGAGGCGCCCCCGGAGGGAGTAGGGGGCGATGGTCGTCTTCGCCGCGCTGTTCTGGCTCCAGTCGACGAGGACCTTGCCCTCGCGCAGGGTCTTCTTCATGTCCGAGACGACGAGGTCGCGGTGGTCCGACTCGAGCGCGCGCGCCAGCTCGTGCGCGACCGCCGAGATCTGGTCGCTGGAGGCGGAGGCGTCCAGCGGGCAGTAGAGGTGGATCCCCTTGCTCCCGCTGGTCACCGGCAGCGGAGCCAGCCCCATCCCCTCCAGCAGGTCGCGGGCGAGGAACGCGACCTCGGCGCACTCGGCGAGGCCCGCCCCCTCGCCCGGGTCGAGGTCGAGCACGAGACGGTCGGGCGGACGGCGCTCGCCGTCGGAGCCCACCCGCCACTGCGGGACGTGCAGCTCGAGCGCCGCCTGCTGCGCCAGCCAGGTGAGCCCGGCGACGTCGTCGACCAGCGGGTACTCGACGTCGCGCGACGAGTGCGCGAGCCGGGTCCGGCTCAGCCAGTAGGGGGCGGAGGAGGGGAGGTTCTTCTCGAAGAAGACCTCGCCCGGATGCTCGGCGGTGCCCACTCCGTCGACCCAGCGCTTCCGGGTGACCGGGCGGCGCGCGAGATGGGGCAGCAGCGCGGAGGCGACGGAGGCGTAGTAGGAGAGCACATCGGCTTTGGTGAAGCCCGTCTCCGGGTAGACGACCTTGTCGAGGTTCGTCAGCCGCAGCCTCCGCCCGCCGACCGAGACGATCTGCTGCGAGGCGGCCATCCCCCCATGGTGGAGGCAGGTGCGCGCCGAGGGAACCCCGGACCGTCGCGGGAACCCGCAGCGAGCCGCCTCCACGACTCGGGGTTCCCTCGGCGGCGGGGAGTAGCGTCGACGCACCACGTCCGAAGGAGCCCTCCGTGCCCGACACGATCGCCGACATCCCCCTCACCACGATCGACGGCACCACGTCGACCCTCGCCGACTACCCGCCCGTGCGGCTGATCGTCAACGTCGCCTCCCGCTGCGGCCTCGCCCCGCAGTACGAGAAGCTCGAGGCCCTGCAGAAGAGCTACGGGGAGCGCGGATTCACGGTCCTCGGCTTCCCGAGCAACCAGTTCCTCCAGGAGCTGAGCGACGAGGACAAGATCAAGGCGTACTGCTCGACGACCTGGGGGGTCACCTTCCCGATGTTCGAGAAGGTCCGCGTCAACGGCCGCTCGGCGCACCCGCTCTACGCGGAGCTCACCAAGGCGGAGGACGAGAACGGCAAGGCCGGCCGGGTGAAGTGGAACTTCGAGAAGTTCCTGATCACGGCCGACGGCACGGTCCACCGGTTCCGCCCGACGGTCGAGCCCGACGACCCTCGGATCGTCGACCTGATCGAGGCGTCGCTACCCGCCTGATCCCGCTCAGCGGCGGGCGCGGGGCGGAGCACCCCGCCCGTCGCGGATCAGCGGTCGCGGAGCCCCAGGGCCGAGCGGGCGTCCGCGGGCTCGACGCCCTCGGGGCAGACGATGTCCGAGACGTCGAACGGCGTCGCGCGCGAGAACGGGATCATCTCGATCCCGTCGACGTGGCGCAGCAGCACGAGGCCGCCCTCGCCCTCGCGCAGGCTCCGGCGCACCTGGCGCAGGAAGATGCCGGCCATGTCGAGCTCGACGACGAAGGAGCGGCCGCTCACGTCGATCCGGCAGCCGATGACCGGCTGGGAGCCGACGGAGACGGAGTCCGGCACGCGGCGCGGCTCGATCGGCTGCTCCTTGCGGAGGGTCCGCACCGGGGTGAGGGTGGGCAGGCCGGTCGCTCGCGCGGTGTCCGTCATGGTCGTCTCCGTCCGTCGACGTCCGCCGATGGTTCCGGGGACGTCTTCTCGACGGTACTTCGCGTCCCCCGCAGAGGGGACGGGGTTGACGGCCGTGCGATCAGGGGGCAGCGGGGCCCAGGAGCGGCGGAGCTCAGGAGCCCTGGCGCTGCTCCTCGGGCTCCGGCAGGACCGAGAGCTCGCCGTGCATGCTGGCGACGCTGAGCATCTGCTCGATCCACGCGCGGTTGAGCTTGGGCTGGTGCGCCTCGGTGAAGCGGAAGTGCAGCGGCACCGACGGGTGCAGCCAGACGGAGCTCCGGCCGTGTCCGGTGGAGGCGTCCTCCATCCACGAGAGCGAGAAGGCTTCGTTGCGGCGCAGCTTCGAGAGGACGGCGACCTTCAGGTGCGCGAGGACGCGCTCCTCGAATTCGATCTCGAGGTTCTGCGGTCCGTAGATGAGCGTGGCCACGGGCCCCCTTCGTTCATCGGGCCGGCCCTGGCGGACGGGAGATCCGCGACGGAGCATCGACTCTCGCTACATGCGTCGGCTAACGTGGCGCCCAGCACGCCCGGCAGTGCTACGTCCCGTCCGCGGGACTGTCAATGGGGGTCCGGCGTGTCTCCCGCCCGATTCCCCGCACCGGGGTCCGAGCGGATACCGTCCCCCGAGGAGCCGTCCGCCAGGGCCGGCCCGATGAACGAAGGGGGCCCGTGGCCACGCTCATCTACGGACCGCAGAACCTCGAGATCGAATTCGAGGAGCGCGTCCTCG
>NZ_PSVU01000051.1:0-27809 GCF_002932515.1 Rathayibacter sp. AY1D5 | reverse complement strand
GTTCGGTCACTCACCTACGACCTCCAGGAGCCCCTCATGTCCACCACCCTTCCCCGCACCCCCACCCCGCCCCTAGGTTGGGGGGACCCGCATCGCCGACCGCGCACCACAGAGTTCCGATGGAGGAACGCCATGGCCACGACACCCGTGCTCCGCAGGATCGCGATCGCGCTGGTCGCGGTCGTCGCAGTGGGAGTGGCGGGTGCCGCACCGGCGTCCGCTCTCGACAGGCCCGTCTCCGGATACCTGAAGGACAGCGGGCTCACGCCCGAGAAGATCCGCGACTTCCTCGGCGGACCCCTCATCTCGCCCTCGACGCAGGTGGGCTACGGCGGAGCGGTCTCGAGCGTCGACGCGAACGCGAGCCGCGTGGGCATGGAGGTGCTGAAGCGCGGCGGCAACGCAGCTGACGCCGCGGTCGCCACGGCCGCGGCCCTCGGCGTGAGCGAGCCGTACAGCGCCGGCATCGGCGGAGGCGGGTACTTCGTCTACTTCGACAAGGCCTCCGGCGAGGTCAGCACCATCGACGGACGCGAGACAGCACCGGCCGGCATCACCTCGGACGCGTTCCTCGACCCCGCGACCGGAGCCCCGTACCCGTTCACCCCGGACCTCGTCTCCTCCGGCGTCGCGGTCGGCGTGCCCGGCACGGTGGCGACCTGGGACACCGCGGTCGACCGCTTCGGCACCCTGCCGCTCCCCGTCGTGCTGGCGCCCTCGATCGCGCTCGCGGCGAAGGGCTTCCGGGTGGACGAGACCTTCCGCAACCAGACGCTCGACAACCTCGAGCGGTTCCAGGCGTTCCCCGACACGGCCGAGCTCTTCCTCCCCGGTGGGGACGCGCCGAAGGTGGGCAGCACCTTCCGCAACCTCGACCTCGCGAAGACGCTGACCTCCATCGCCGTCCACGGGCCGGACGCGTTCTACGAGGGCGCGCTGGCCGCCGAGATCGCCGACACGGTCCAGAACCCGCGGATCGCCGAGGGGTCGGACCTCCCCGCCCCGGCCGGCACGATGACCGCCGCCGACCTCGCGGCGTACTCGGTCGCCGAGCAGGCGCCGACCCGCGTCTCCTACCGCGGACTCGACGTCTACGGCATGGCGCCCTCCTCCTCCGGCGGGATCGCGGTCGGCGAGGCCCTCAACATCCTCGAGAACCACGACCTCGCGGCCGAGGACACGGGCAGCGCCCTGCACCTCTACCTCGAGGCGTCCGCCCGCGCCTTCGCCGACCGGGGCGCCTACGTCGGCGACCCGGCCTTCGTCGACGTGCCCACCGAGACGCTCCTCAGCCAGGAGTTCGCGGACTCGCGGGACTGCACGATCGACCCGGCGACCGCCTCCGTCCGCCCGGTCGCGCCCGGCGCTCTCGACGGCTCCGGATGCGCGACCGCCCCCGCCGCGGAGGAGTCGGACACCGAGAACATCTCCACGACCCACCTCTCGGTCGTCGACAAGTGGGGCAACGCCGCCTCCTACACGCTCACGATCGAGCAGACCGGCGGCTCGGCGATGACCGTCCCCGGACGCGGCTTCCTCCTCAACAACGAGATGACCGACTTCTCCCCCACCTTCGTCGACGGGGACCCGAACCGGATCGAGCCGGGCAAGCGCCCGCGCTCGTCGATGTCGCCGACGATCGTGCTCGACGGCGGGGACGTGCGGTTCGTCGTCGGCTCGCCGGGCGGATCCACGATCATCACGACGGTCCTGCAGACCCTGGTCAACCGCATCGACCTCGGCATGACGCTCCCCGAGGCGGTGGCAGCGCCCCGCGCCTCCCAGCGCAACGGCGCGACGACCTCGGCCGAGCCCGAGTTCATCGAGGCGTACGCCGACGACCTCGCTCCCTTCGGCCAGCAGCTGGTCCCCTCGGGCGACACCTTCACCTCGGCCGCGCAGATCGGGGCGGTGGCCGCCATCGAGGTCGACCCCTCCGGCCGGATGACCGCGGTCGCCGAACCGGTGCGGCGCGGCGGCGGCGTCGGGCTGGTGGTCCGGCCCGAGAAGTGACGCCCCGGAGCCTCCGCGGCGCGCTGAGAGGAACCGCCGGCCGGCCGCCCCTCTCGCCCGAGAGCGGTCCTCCGCGGGAAGGAGGCGTCTGCGACACTGGGGAGATGTCGTCGTCGCGCCCGCTGCGCACCCTCCGGGGTGTCGTCGCGGCGACGGTGGCGACGCTCGTCGCACTGTTCTCGCACGTGGCCGGCGGCGGCCAGATCCCGGGTCCGCTCGGTGTCGCGATGCCGCTCGTCCTGTCGGTCCTGGTGTGCGTGGCGCTCGCCGGGCGCAGGCTCTCCCTGGTCCGCCTGGCGGTCTCGGTGGGAGTCAGCCAGTTCCTGTTCCACACGCTCTTCACGATCGGGACCTTCGCGGGGCCGGTCGATGCGCCGACCCTGCACGCGCACCACGGTGCCGTGATCGACGTCAGCGCGGCGATGACGCACAGCGGGATGACCGGCTCCTCGATGTGGGCGGCGCACCTCGTCGCCGCCGTCGCGACGACCGCGGCGCTCCACCGCGGCGAGTCCCTCCTCGTCCGAGTCGCCGCGACGACGAGCCACCTCGTCACCCGCCTGGTGCGGGTCGTGCCGGCTCCGGTGGCCGCTCCTCGACCCGCGCGACGCTCCTCCTTCGAGCTGCGCGACGTGCTCCCCCTCGCCTCGGGCGTCTTCCCCCAGGCGGCGCTGCGGCGCGGCCCCCCTCTGCAGCCCGCCTCCTGATCATCGACGCGAGCCGCGGCGAGGACCTCCCCGGAGGTCCCCGCGGCGTCTGACCGACCCGTCTCCTCCCCGGACCCTCGCGAACGGCGCGCCCCTCACCGGGACGGCGGAGGCCGACGAGCCCGACTTCGAGGCGACGACGGCAATCGGCTTCCCGGTGATCCCGGAGTTCTCGCACATGAGGCGCGCCCGCTCGGAGAACACCGCCGAGCGCTTCCACCGCCGCGCCTACAACTACGACGACACCCCGACGGGCGAGGACATCTCGAACTCCGGGCTGATCTTCGCGGCGTACCAGGCCGACGTCACCGCGCAGTTCGTGCCGATCCAGAAGCGACTGGACGAGCTGGACCTGCTCAACGAGTGGACGACGCCGATCGGCTCCGCCGTCTTCGCGATCCCGCCGGGCTGCGTCGAGGGCGGCTACATCGGCGACACCCTCCTCTGACCCTCACCGGCACCCGCCACAGCACCGAAGGACCGGAAGCATGACCACCACCGCCACGAGACCCCGCGACTCCGCCGACACCCCGCCCCCGCCGCGCAGAAGCAGCGCAGGCTGGCTCGGACAGCTGCTGCTCCGCCTGCACTTCTCCGCCGCCCTGTTCGTCGGGCCGTTCATCCTCGTCGCCGCGACCAGCGGAGCGCTCTACGCACTCACCCCGCAGCTCGAGCAGGTCGTCTACGCGCAGGAGCTGCACGCCCCCGAAGCGGACACCTACCTGCCCCTGGCCGACCAGATCGACGCCGCCGACGCGTACACCGGAGGCGGGCAGAGCATCGTCGCCGTCGGCCCCGCCCCGAACCCCGGCGACACCACCCGGGTGATGTACGCGGACCCGTCGCTCGACGCCAGCGAGACCCGCGCGGTCTTCATCGACCCGGCCACCGCCGACGTCCGCGGCGACCTCACCGCCTACGGCACCAGCGGCGCCCTGCCGTTGCGGACCTGGATCAGCGACCTGCACCGGACGCTGCACCTCGGGGACGTGGGCCGCTCCTACAGCGAGCTCGCCTCCTCCTGGCTGGGGGTCGTCGCCCTCGCCGGCCTGGGCCTCTGGATCATCCGCCTCCGCCGAGCCCGCGTGAAGAGGGACCTGCTGCGCCCCGCGCCGAGGACCACCGGCTACAAGCGCCTGTTCTCCTGGCACGCCTCCACCGGCGTCTGGCTGCTCGTCGGCGCCCTGTTCCTCTCGACCACAGGCATCACCTGGTCGCTCTACGGAGGCGGGAACTTCGAGACCCTCCGCTCCGCAGTCGGCTGGACCACGCCCTCGCTGGGGACGACGCTCGGCGACCGGACCGGCGAGGTGGCCGACGAGCACGCCGGGCACGCCGGACACGGCGCGGCCACCGGCGACGCCGTCGAGTCGACGGCGGGCTACTCGCCGGCCGCCTACGACTCGGTGCTCTCGGTCGCCCGCGAGGTCAACGTGAACACGGGACTGGTCGAGATCCGGCCGCCCGCGGCGGAGGGCTCGGCCTGGGTCGTGCAGGAGATCCAGCGCAGCTTCCCGACCGAGGTCGACGGCGTCGCGATCGACGGGAGCACGATGCAGGTCGTCGACCGGGTCGACTTCGCCGACTTCGGCCTCGTCGCCAAGCTCTCCCGCTGGGGCATCGACACGCACATGGGCTCGATGTTCGGGCTGCCCAACCAGCTGCTGCTGTTCGTCACCGCGGCCGGCATCGCCACGATGGTCCTGCTCGGGTACCTGATGTGGTGGAAGCGCCGCCCCACCCGCGGTCCCCGACGGCTCGGCGGCACCCCGCCGGCCCGGGGAGCGCTCCGGCGCGCGCCGTGGTGGGGAGTCGCGTCCGTCCTGGTCGTCGCCGCCGCGCTCGGGCTGTTCCTCCCGCTCCTGGGTGCGAGCCTCGCGGCCTTCGTGATCATCGACACGCTGCTGGGGCTCCGACCCGCGCACCGCTGAGCGCGCGGGCGCCGGCCCGGTGAGGTCCACCGGGCCGGCGTCACAGCCCCTTCGGGAAGCCGAGGGAGCGCAGCACGGGGTCGAGGCCCTCCCACTGCTGACGCCGCTCCGCGTCCCGGTCGGCGTCGCTCCCCCGGAGTCCGACCGCCTTCCTCACCGTTGTCTCCGTGGATTCGGGGCAGTTGTCGGCTCCGGAACGCGCCAGGGGTCCCGGGTACGGCTGACCGCCTTCAGCCGCCTGATGGCATGCCGTGATGAGCCGCCCGGGACCCCGCAACGGCAGGACCGCTCATGGAGAGACGCGACCAGATCGCCCCGTGATGACATGCCGGCGAGGTCGTTCACGGCGCACCGCACCCGCTGAACGGAAGGACCCTGCGTGCCCCGACTCCGGGCCGGAATCGACGCCGGCAAGACCGACCACCACTGCCGGTGAGGGTGCATCGATGATGCTCATCGCGCGCCTCCGAGCCAGAGTCCTGTTGCTGCGGCGATGACGCTGAGGAGGAGCGTGCCGAGGGCGTTGATGGCGGAGGCGAGTTGGCGTCCTTCGGCGAGGAGACGGACGGTTTCGAGGCTGGCGGTGGAGAAGGTGGTGTAGCCGCCGAGGAAGCCGGTGCCGAGGACGAGTCGCCACGGCTCGGGGGCGATGCCTGCGAGGGCGAGGCCGGTGATCAGGCCGAGGAGGAGTGATCCGGTGACGTTGATGACGGTGGTGCCCCAGGGGTAGGCGCCGCCGGTGCGGGCCTTGATGAGCCCATCGAGGAGGAGCCGTGTTGCGGCTCCGATTCCACCGGCGAGGGAGAGCGCGAGGAACAGTGCGGGTGTCATGCCGGCACCTTCCTCTGCGTGCGTCGCCGGTGGAGTGCTGCGGCGAGGGCGACTCCGGTCCAGGACGCGAGGGCACCGAGCAGGACGGTGCCGAGCGCGTAGAGGGCGGCGGGTGCGGGGTGTCCTGTGGTGAGCAGGTGGGCGGTGTCGGTGGCGAGGGTGCTGTAGGTGGTGAAGCCTCCGAGCGCTCCGGTACCGAGCAGCAGCCGTGCGGTGCGGCGTCGGCCCTCGTCGCTGCCGGCTCTGGCGAGGCTCTCCAGGAGTACGCCGAGCAGGAGCGCGCCGACGATGTTGATGGCGAAGACGACGGTGTCGAAGGCGGGATCGGCGGGAAACGCGAGGGTCAGGCCCTCCCGCGCCCCGGTCCCGACCGTGCCGCCGGCGGCGACGAGGAGGAGGTATCGCGGACGCAGGTGCACGGGTCGTGGCGTCCCGTCGGGGGCGTCGTCGACGTCGAGGTCGCTGTCGACCGGCAGCTCGGGGTCGGGGTCCGGGGGGCGGTGACGGTGGCGGTCATCAGTCACGGGGAGTGGGACCTTTCGGGAGGGGGCGGGTCAGTGGGTGAGACCGTAGTGCAGCGTGGGGTCGAGGTGTTCGATGTCGACGAGGCGGTTGTACTTCGCGACCCTCTCGCCGCGCGCGGGGGCGCCGGATTTGATCTGCCCGACTCCGGTTCCCACCGAGAGGTCGGCGATGAAGGTGTCGAGGGTCTCGCCGGAGCGGTGGGAGACCATGCAGCGCATGCCGGCGTCGTGCGCGGCCGCGATCGCGTCGAGGGTGCCGGTGATGGTGCCGATCTGATTGGGCTTGATGAGTGCGGCGTTGGAGTAGCCGTTGCGGGCTCCGTCGCGGATGCGGTCGGCGTCGGTGACGTAGAGGTCGTCTCCCACGAGCTGCACCCGGTCGCTGATGGCGTGGGCGAGGAGGGCCCAGCCCTCGTGGTCGTCCTCGGCGAAGCCGTCCTCGATGCTGCGGATCGGGTAGTCGGCGATCAGCTTCTCGTAGTAGCGGGCGAGTGCGTCGCGGTCGAGATCGGTGCCGGCGACGGTGTAGTGGCCGTCGCCGTGGAAGAAGCCGTTCGCGGCGGGATCCATCGCGATCGCGATGTCACCGGTGCCGGGCTGGTATCCGGCGTCGGTGATCGCTGCGACGAGGAGGTCCAGGGCGTCTTCGGGCCGGTCGATGGGGGGCGCGAAGCCGCCCTCGTCGCCGAGCCCGGAGGTGCCGTAGGCGGTGCGGACGCGGGCGGCGAGGGCGTGATAGATCTCGGCGCCGACCTGCACGGCCTCCTCCTCGGTGCCGGCGGAGACGGGGGCGATCATGAACTCTTGGAAGTCGAGGCCGTTCGCGGCGTGCGCGCCGCCGTTGATGACGTTGAAGTGCGGGACGGGCAGGGAGGCGGTCGCCCCGGTGTGATCGGCGATCCACCGGTGCAGGGGCAGGCCGGTGCGCGCGGCGAAGGCGCGGGCGGCCGCGATGGAGACGGCGACGACGGAGTTCGCTCCGAGGCGGGCGAGGTTCGCGGTTCCATCCAGTGCTCGCAGCGCTTCGTCGATCTCGCGAAGCGAAGTCCAGGAGTGGTCGAGCAGGAGGGCGCGGATCTCGCCGTCGACGGCCGCGACAGCGGAGCGGACTCCGCGTCCGCCGAACGCGGGGCCGCCGTCGCGCAGCTCGACCGCTTCGAACGCGCCCGTCGAGGCGCCCGCGGGGGCGGAGGCGTCCAGGACGGTGTCGTCGTCCAGACGCAGGGTGACAGCGACGGTCGGGAAGCCGCGGGAGTCGAGGATCTGCCGTGCGGCGACGTCGGTGATGACCAGCGGGTGTCCGGCGGGGTGGGTGACGTACTCGCCCGTCCCGTGGATGCTGGTGCGGGTGTGGCTGATGTAGGCGTTCATCAGGTTCCTCCTTCGTGGGCGAGCGTGATCGCCGCCCGGTCGGCTCTTGCGGGGTCGAGGTAGCGTCCGCTCCTCGAGATCGGTGTCCCGGACGGCCCGGTGTCGTACAGGTACGGCTGACCCGTCGGGATGTTCAGATCGCGGACCGCGGCATCGCCGAGGTCCTCGAGAAGGGCGCGCAGCGCGCGCAGGGAGTTGCCGTGCCCGACGATGAGCACCGTCTCGCCCTCCTGGAGGGCGGGCATGATGCGCTCCTCGAGGAGCGGCTGCAGTCGGTGGACGACGTCGCGCAACGACTCCATCTCCGTCATCGCCTCGGCCGGCTGCCCACGGAACGCCGCGGACCTGTGCAGCTGCACGAAGGCGGCGGCGGACAGAGCAGGCGGGCGGACGTCCATCGACCGGCGCCACTCCAGGAAGGCGTCGGCCCCGTACCGGGCTTCGACGGCGCTTGTGGACAGGCCGGTGAGCGCTCCGTAGTTGCGCTCGTTCAGCCGCCACTGGGCCGCGACGATCCGCGGCCGCCCTGGAAGGGAGCCGGCGATGATCCGGGCCGATTCGGTGGAGCGCTGCAGGGTCGACGTGAGGATCAGATCGGGGTCGATCGATGCGTCCCTCAGTAGCGTCGCGGCCTGTCGCGCTTCGTCACGTCCGAGGTCGGTGAGGGGGACGTCGAGGACGCCGCAGAAGAGACCGTCGGCGTTGCCGGTGCTCTCACCGTGGCGCACGAGGACGAGCGGGGGATGCGCGGGCATGGGTCACCTACCTGGTCTCTGATCGAGAAGGTAGGAACCATCAGCCTCGGCGGCAGTTCGAGCTCACGCTCGGGCGGGATCCATCACCACTGCCGTCAGCCTACGCCCGCACCTCGGTCAGGACCAGGGCAGCGGCTCCGAATCATCGACCGGGGCGAGGGGGATCATGAGGGCCGGCCGGTGCTGACGGTGAGCGAGACGGGCGCCGACGGCACCGGAGAAGACCTCCTGCACGGTGCGACGCAGAGACGGCTCCTTCGTGCCGACAATGATCATGACCGCATCGACACGGTCCGCGAGCGTCGCCAGAGCGTGTGCAACGTCACCGGCCATCTGATGCGTCTGCCACGGGACACGGTCACCGACGATCCGGTCAAGCCGCTCGAGGATCGCAGGATCTGGAGCCAGCGGAGTGTCGCGGATGCACTGCGGGCGACACCGGTGCCTTCCTCCCGGGTCTGGTCCCCGCCAGCTGCCCGCGCGTACGCGCGCGGACGCTGCGGCGTACCCGGATCGGCTGCTACTGACGAAGCGCGCCTCGGGAACGAACGGTGGGATCACGCTCGACCCGACGATCGGGGTGTCGTCGAGGATGGCACGCGGTCGAACAGATCACCACGGAGACCACCGCGCGCGAAACGGTGAGAAGCAGCTCAGTCGCAAGGGGGTCTCGGATCGTCGTTGTCGCGGTTCACTCACTGCATGGATGGTCTGCCCTTCGTTGTTCTCGTCGTCATCTTTCTCGCCGCCGCCGCAGTGGTGTGGATCGCCGGCATCCAGTTATCGAAGGCCACGGATGTTCTGGACGCGCGTCTGCACCTGGGGAGTGCGCTGGGCGGTCTGATCGTTCTCGCCGTCGCGACGAACCTGCCGGAGATCGCGATCACCGTGTCCGCCGCGCTCTCCGGGAACCTGGACGTCGCGGTCGGCAACATCCTCGGCGGCATCGCACTACAGACCGTGGTCCTCGTCGTCCTCGACCTGTTCGGCAAGCGCGGAAGAGGTGCGAAGCCGCTCACCTACCGTGCCGCGTCCCTCACACTCGTGCTCGAGGGGCTCGTGGTCGTCGCGGTGCTCGCCGTCGTCATCGCCGGCAGCCAGCTGCCCTCCGGACTGGAAGTGCTGCGCCTGACCCCGGACGTCGTCCTCATCGCCGGCCTCTGGGTCGTCGGGCTGCTGCTCGTGCAACGCTCCGGCAAGCACCTCCCCTGGCACGAGGACGGGCGGGCCCCCGACGCGACAGCATCCCCCTCGAAGAAGAAGACGCACCCGATGAGCACACGCAAGGCGACCATCGTGTTCACGATCTCCGCCGCGGCGACCCTCCTCGCCGGTGTCGTGCTCGAGCGCGCCGGTGATGCAGCATCCTCGCAGCTCGGTCTCTCAGGGGTGCTGTTCGGAGCCACCGTGCTCGCTCTCGCCACCTCCCTCCCCGAGATCTCGACCGGGCTGCAAGCCATCAAGCAGGGCGACGACGACCTCGCCATCAGCGACATCTTCGGCGGCAACGCCTTCCTCCCCGTCCTGTTCCTCGTCGCCACCGTCCTCTCCGGCACCGCAGTCCTCCCGCAGGCGAACTCGTCCGACATCTACCTCACCGCTCTCGCCGCCCTGCTCACCCTCGTCTACATCGTCGGACTGATCTTCCGACCCACCCGCCGCATCGCCGGCATGGGAATCGACTCGTTGATCGTGCTCGCGCTCTACACCGTCGGCATCGCCGGGCTCTTCGCCATCACCGCGACATGACGTCCGCGCCGCCGTGGGCAGATCGACCAGATCGCTGTAGCTCGAGCAGACACGGCCGCGGGCGTGATCGGCGTAGCGACGAGCCGTGCACCGGTCAGCGCAACTCGTGTGCGATCTCCAGGAACGCCGCCGCGGACGACCCGATGCGATCGGACCAGATGGCGCGGAGGGGTCGCACGAGTGCTGGTCCGCGGAGGGGCACTCGTATCAGTGAGCGCGCGGCGAGATCTGTTTCGACGGTGAGGATGCTCATGACTGCGGGCGCGATGCCGGCGCGGGCGTTCGCTCGGATGATCGCCGTCGTCTCCAGGATCGCGGCGGGAGTCGTGAGTGCGAGCCCGGCGTCGTGGAGCCATGCTTCGAGGGTCGTCCGGGTGCCGGAGCCTTCCTCTCGCGTCAGCAGTGCGGTCCCGGCCAACTCCTCGGCGCCGATACTCGCCGCGCGTGCCCAGGGGTGGTCCGGTGCCACGACGACAGCGAGTTCGTCCTCCGCGACCACGTCAGAGGAGAGCGTGGCCGTGGACGCTGGTGTCTCGACGAATCCGAGCTGCGCGGCACCGGATCTCACGAGCTCTGTGACCGTGGCTGAATTGCCGGCGATCAGCTGCACACTCACCTCGGGTGTGCGCTGTCGGAATTCGAGGAGCCAGCGTGGGAGCAGCAGTTCGGCGATGGTCTGCGACGCCGCGAGAACCAGTGAGCCGGTCGGCTGTCGCAGTGCTGCCGCGCCCGCCTCGAGGCGGCGGGACGCCTCGAGGACCGGGCCGGCCAGCTCGAGCACGAGCCGGCCCGCGTCGGTCATCAGGGACCCGGTCGGAGAGCGGCGCACGAGCGGCTGCCCGATGGCGCGCTCCGCGACCCGCAGACGCGCCGAGACGGCCTGCTGGGTGACGCCGAGGTCTTCGGCAGCGCGGGAGAGCGAGCCCGCCTCGGCGATGCGCTCGAGCACCTCCAGCGTGTCGAGATCCAGGATCCGGTCCGTCAATCGCCGCGTCGCCACAAGCACTCATTGTGCCCCGCCAAGACGATCGCTGTATCGGCTGGTGCCGGCGATGCTCAGGCTGGAGGCATGACAACTTTCTCCCCCGCCCGCGCATCTTCCTCGATCGGGCATCCTCCGCGGTCGAGGCGCTTGTTCCGGGAGTTGGAGCATCCGGGACTGATCGTGTCGAACCTGACGCCGAACTGGTTCGCGTCGATCATGGGCACCGGCATCGTCGCGGTCGCCGCCGCGTCCCTGCCACTCCAGTTCCCCGGACTCCGCACCGGGGCCACCGTCGTCTGGGCGATCGCCGCGCTGCTGCTCGTCGCGCTGACGGTCGCGACCGGGCTGCACTGGGTCCGCTACCGCGGTACAGCGGTGAGGCACCACCTGAATCCCGTGCTCTCGCACTTCTACGGCGCGCCGCCCATGGCGTTCCTCACTGTCGGCGCGGGAACCCTCCTCCTCGGCAAGGACTGGATCGGCCTGCCGGCCGCTGTCACCATCGACTGGGTGCTCTGGGGTGCGGGGACTCTCGGCGGGCTGGTGACGGCGGTCCTGGTGCCCTACCTCGCGTTCACCCGGCATGAGAACAAGCCCGATTCGGCGTTCGGCGGCTGGCTGATGCCGATCGTTCCGCCGATGGTGTCCGCTTCCACCGGCGCACTGCTGCTGCCGTACGCGCCCGCCGGGCAAGCGCGGGAGACGCTCCTGTGGTCCTGCTACGGCTTCTTCGGCCTCAGCCTGGTCGCGTCGCTGGTGGTGATCACCCTGATCTGGAACCGGCTCGCGCAGCACAAGGTCGGAGCGGCGGGGATGGTGCCGACGCTGTGGATCGTCCTCGGTCCGGTCGGACAGTCGATCACCGCCGTGAATCTGCTCGCCTCGAACGCGCCCACCGTCGTGGACGCCGGCATGGCGCGTGCGCTGCTGGTCGTGGCTCTGGTGTACGGCTTCGCGATGCTCGGCTTCGCACTGCTCTGGACCGTCATCGCCCTCGCGATCACCCTCCGCACCGCGAAGGAGCACCTGCCGTTCAGCCTGACGTGGTGGTCGTTCACGTTCCCCGTCGGCACCTGCGTCACCGGACTGAACGGCCTCGCCCTGCACTCCGGTCTCACGGTTGTCGCCGGCCTCGCGGTGCTCTACTACGTCGGCCTGGTCGCCGCGTGGATCATCGTCGCCGCCCGCACGTTCCACGGTTCCGTGATCCGCGGAACCCTGCTCGCACCACCGCGGCCGGCCTGACCGGGATCGAGGACCATCGTGGATGTCCGAAGCCTGAACGCCCTCGCCGAGACCTGGCGGAGTACCGCGGACGCGACCGGACGCTTCGTTCCGGGCTTCGATCCCCGCTCCGGCGGCACCGCCAGTCGCGTCCTGGTGCTGATGCAGTCACCCGGCCCTCGGACGATCGCCTCGGGATCCGCTGCCGTCTGCAGCGAAGACAACCTCGGGCCCACCGCCGCCGCGTTCCGGGCGGCCCGCATCGAGTCCGGACTCTCCCGCGACCACTACGTCCGGTGGAACCTCATCCCGTGGGAGATCCCTGGCCGCGTCCGCCCCGCGGACATCGAGCAGGGCCGGCTCGCGCTCGGTGAGCTGCTGGAGCTGCTGCCCGCGCTCGACGCCGTCGTCACCTACGGGACCGTGGCGCTCGACGGGGTCATGCGCTATCTGACCCTGCACGATGATCCCCGTGTCGTCCCCGTCCTCGCGGCACCGCACCCCTCACCGGCCAACGGGCGTCACCGCGCCGACCAGCACCTCCGCTCCGTGAACGCGCTCCGCCTCGCGAATCGTCTCGGATCCGGTCGGCGAGTCGCAGACTGACGGCACTGAAGGGAGACGTCCGCGTCTCGGTCGTCACCGGTCGCCGTATCCGATGAGGTGTTGATCTCAGACGGCCCCCGTCCTCGAACCGCTGACGGGAACGGCCTGGTCGTCCACGACGTCGACGGTGTACGCCGCGCCGTGCTCGAGCGTGTGGCCGACGGTGCACTGGCGGTCGACCGCCCGGTGGGTGCGCTCGGACAGTGAGGCGATCCGCTCGGGATCGAGCGCCGACAGGTCGGCGCGGATCACGGCGGCGATCGAGTCGTAGCGGTCCTCCCCCTCGGGCTTGGTCGCGGTGATGTCGGTGGTCGCTTCGAAGTCGGCTCCGAGCCGGCTGGCGAGGATGTGGTCCGAGGAGAGCATGCCGCAGGCGGCGAGGGCGAGGTGCAGCAGCTCGCCGGGCGAGAACACGCCGTCGGCGTCCGACCCGCCGATGCGGACCTCGGCTCCTCGCGCGTTGCGGCCGATGAAGCTTCTCGGGCCCTCGCGGGTGATGTGCAGCGGCGTGGTCTCGGTGCTCATGGTCTGCTCCTGTCCGGTGCCCGCGGCACCGCGGGCAGTGACGGTGTCTCCTGCGGGTGGGCGGTGTCTCAGGTGTCGGTGCGGACGAGGGGGGAGTTCGTGCCGCGGACCCTGATGTCGACGCCGGTGATCTCCGACCGGGCGACGCCCGTGGACGCCGCCAGGTCGACGGCGCGCCGCCCGGCCGCCGTCCAGGTGGCGACGGTGATCGTGCTGCCGTCTGTGCGGGTGATCACGAGTTCGTACTCCGCGTCGGCGGGCGCATCACCACTGTAGGTGCAGCTCCACTCCAGCCGGGTGCCCCACGGCTTCCCCTCGACCTGGATGTCCGCAGCGAGAGCGGGATCGGCCGCGATCGGGTCCATCGGTTCGAGGGTCGCCTCGCTCGCCACGGGAGCGCCCGCGATGCCCGTGCCGAGAGCGACACCTCCGAAGACGGAGGCGGTGACGGCGGCCGCGACGGCGAGGGACGTCACCAGCCGGCGCCGACGTCGGCGCGTCCGGACACGGTGGGCGATGGCGGGCAGCGTCACCATCGACGGCGGCGCCTCCTCGCCGTCGTCCGATGCGCTGATGGCGAGACCGTCCTCGACGGAGAGGCGGCCGACGATGCCGGGCAGTCCTGCCAGCTCTGCCACGGCCGCGCGGCAGGCCGCGCAGCCGCTGAGGTGCTGCTCGTACTCGAGTCGCTGATCTGCGGGGAGAGCGCCGAGGACGTAGGACGCGTCCCAGTCGCGGTACTCGTCCTCCGTCGCAGAGCTTCCGTGGTGGTCGTTCATCGGGTGACGCCCCTTTCCTGCAGAGCCAGTCGCAGTCCGCGCAGTCCGTAGTGCAATCGAGATTTCGCTGTTCCCTCGGGGATGGAGTGCCGGCGGGCGATCTCGGGGACGGTGTGTCCGAGGAAGTACGCGTCCACCACGATCTGACGATGCTCCACCGACAGCGATGCGAGAGCGTCGGCGACCAGGATGCTGTCCAGGACCGCGTCGGTGCGATCGGGGACGGCGCCGCCGCCGTCCTCGTCCTTCGCCGGCACCTCGCGTCGGCTCCGAGCGGATCGGGCGTCGTCGATGACGAGGTTGCGGGCGACGGTGAACAGCCACGCGCGAGCGGCGTCGGCGTCGCGTTCGAGGACCTGCGGGCGCTGCCAGGCCCGGACCATCGTCTCCTGCACGACGTCCTCCGTCAGCGCCGCGTTCCGAGTGAGGTTCTGCACGAAGCGCCGCAAGGCCGGGCCGTGACTCTCGTACAGCGCCGCCAGGAGCTCATCGACGGGGCGGGGCACAACGCTCACCGCCTCGAAGCGCCACGGTGCGCTCCCTCATCACGGTTGCTGCGATCACTGCCGGTCATCCCTTCCGTCCATGCCTGTCGAGAACCGGCGACCCGGCCCGACGATGCGCTTCGCTGCGCGGGGACGGGTCGCCGTCGCATCAGGACGCCGGGGTGGCGGTGCTCATGGCCGCGGCTTCCTTGTTCATCGTGCCGTCAGGGAGGAGGACGTACCAGGCGTCCTTCACACCCTGCCCGTTGACCTGGCCCGGCGCGGTGTCCTTCGCGAACCGGTAGACCGGCCATCCGTCGACGGTCAGCTGGGTCGTCCCGTCGGTGCGCGTGATCGAGCCGACCTCTCCGGTGATCCCGTCCGCGGCGGTCGTGCTGGACGCCGTCACGGCCGGCCAGGTCGTGGCGCACTCGTCGTAGCAGCTGCTGCTGCCCGAGTTCTGCGTGTCCTTCATGAACGTGTAGACGGTGTAGCCGGCCTCGTCCGTGATGATCTCGCCCAGCGGCGAGGACGCCGTCGTGAGAGCCGCCGTCGCAGCGGAGGCGGTCGCGGTGGCGGAGGCCATCGCGGTGGCGGAGGGGCTGTCGGCCGGCGCTTCCGACGAGGCGGCCGAGCCGGCGGCCGTCGAGCATCCGGCGAGAAGGACGGCGGCGAACGCCGCAGTCGTCACAGTGGTCGCGATTCGCTTGAGCATGATGCCTCCTGTAGTGCGGGGGCCGAGGTGGTCCCACCGAGGACACGACACAGCAGTCGCGGACGTTCAACGACGCGAGAAGATCGCTGGGAGAGCATCCGCGCAGCGGGCGGATTCAGTGAGAGCGACGATCCGTTGCGCGCTCCTTCGCGTGAAGGCCCGAGGCCGCGCGCTGCTCTCCACGGCGGCGTGCGAGCAGTGATCGACCATGTGCGCGACGGCTGCGGCCTGCCCGGCCGCCCGCGCGGCAGCGGTGGCGGCCCGCTCGCCCGCCTGCGTCGCGGCGCGGGCTGCGGCGTGCGCCGTGAAGGCCACCGTGCGGCACTCGGTCATCGGAGCCTCACCCCGCCCCCAGGCGAGGAGGACGTCGAGCGCGCGCCGGGGCCGGGCATTGTCCGGGTCCCGCTCCTCGAACGCGGGGAGGGCGCGCTCCGCGCACTCCGCCGCCCACCGCGCGAGCGCCCGGTGGACCTCCGGCTCCGGATCCGCCCAGGCCGGCTCCTCCGCTCCGCTCACGGGTCTTCCTCCGATTCCGGAGCTCAGCTGGCTCTTCCCAGATGAGGGTGCAGGTCGGCCGGGAGCGTCGGTCCGCAGATAGACGTCGAGGTCACCCGACGACGGAGGTTCCTACGCCATCCGTCCGAAAGACCTCGACGTGACCGACGCTACCCCGCCGGCCGGCTTCGGCCGCCCTGACCTGACCGCCTTCGCGTCTCATCCCAGTCGACCCTGATCGAGTCTGCTGACCCCCTCGTCGAGAACGCAGCGACATCACAGCCACCCAACCCCGACCGTCAGGGAAGCCGGGACACGTCACATGACCTGTGCTGCGGGCGTGTCGAGTGGGTCGTCCAGGGGCGACGCAGGAGCGTCGACGCGACGTGCTGAGAGGTGGTTCCAGTCGAGCGCTAGGACACCGGCTACAGGCATGGCGATAGGTCAGGAACGGCGTCGCTCCCTGCGCAGGAGGGAGCGCAGAGTCTCGGCATTCGCGTAGCCGACCCGTAGCGCGATCTCGGCGGAGGTGAAGTCCGTGGTTGCTGAGAGGTGCCGAGCTCGTTCGATGCGAAGCCGTTGGACGAAGCCGAGCGGAGTGAGGTTGAGCGCCGCACGGACTCGTCGTTCGAGGGTGCGCCGGCTGGTGCCGAGCGACTGCGCGACGAAGGCGACGTTGAACGGTTCGTCCAGGCGGGCGCGCACGAAGCGTTCGAACTCGACGACGATCGGGTCCTCGTGCCGGAGATGGTCGTAGGCGACGAAGGCCGCCTGAGACGGACGCTCGTCGATGATGAGGAGCTTGGCGACATGTTGGGCCAGGTCGGGGCTGATCGATCGCACGAGTGAGAGTGCGAGGTCGATGTGGGCGAACGCGGCGCCGGCGGTGACGAGGTTCCCGTCGACCACGACCATGGTGTCGAGATCGAGGGCGACGGTCGGATAGCGCTTCAGGAACTCCGGCCCCAGGAACCAGCTGGTCGTCGCCCTCCGATGATGCATCCGTCCGGTCTCGGCGACAGCGAACACGCCGGTGCACGCCGCGGCGATCCGGGTGGTCGCCTCGTCGAGGCGCCCGAGCGAGGCGATGACCGAACGAGCATCTCGGCTCTGGAGGACGTCGTTGGTAGCGGCGGCCGCAAGGGTTCCAAGCGCAGGGACGACGACCACGTCGAACTCTCCGGACTCCGACAGCGGGTGGTCCACCGACAGGGTCATCGATGCCGTCGTGGTCACTCGCCGTTTCGGTCCGAGGATGGCGAGTTCGATCGGGTCGATCCGCGGGTCGACATCGCCGCGGGCTCCGTCGGCCACCCGCACGATGTCGATGATCGACGCGATAGCCGAACCGAAGCAGCCGTCGATCGCGATCAGCCCGATACGCATGACGTAAACAATAGCAATACTGCCGTATACGCCACTCCCCACCGGCCCTCGCTCGTCATACGCTGAACTCGTCCCACGAAGAACCCCGACGTCAAGGAGAGTCCCTCATGTCCACACCCGCATCACTTCCGTATGCCTTCGTCGCCAAGATCGTCGCGGCCGATGGACAGCACGACGCGGTCGCCGATCTGCTCGCCGGCGCTGTCGCACTCGCCAACGAAGAAGTAGGAACGATTGTCTGGTTCGCGGTCAGGACCCACGCCGACACCTTCTGGATCTTCGATGCATTCCCCGACGAAGCCGCTCGCGACGCCCACGCCAACGGCGCCATCGTCGCAGCCCTGATGGCCAACCAGCACCTCCTCGGCGCAGCACCCGAGATCCTGGCGGCCGACGTCCTCGCGTCCAAGCTCCCGTAGTCCGCCAACGCACGAGACGATCGCGCCCCGCCGAGCCGTCGCCAGGTCGAGACGCAACGCCACGCTGCGTTGCCGAGCGGTGCGAGGCCTATCGGCACACGGACAGGATGCCGGCCGCGAGCGCTCAGCCGGCGAGGGGTCCGTCGCAGAGGAGAGCGACGTCGGTGTCGGGCAGAGCCGTGAGGCCAGCGCATCGCGCGACCGCCAGAACGGTTCGCCGGAGCCGCCTGTCGGAATCGAACGGACGACCTCATCACGTCGGCTTTGCGTCTATCGCTTGATGCGCCCACTGGGCGAACGAGCCGCTGACCTGCGCAAACGCCGAGCGTGGAGGACGCCGCCATCCGGTGGTGACCGACGACGACCGACCAGTACCGACCGTTTCACCGGAGCTTGCGGCGGCGTCGAAGCCGAGCAAGCTCCATTCTTCTAGCTCACCGCGCCCTCCTCCTCGCCGGCCCCGTCGTCGGCGAAGACGTTTCAGGGGTCTTCTCAGATGACGGTGTAGGTCGGCCGGGAGCGTCGGTCCGCAGATAGACGTCGAGGTCTCCCGACGACGGAGGTTCCTACGCCATCCGTCCGAAAGACCTCGACGTGACCGACGCTACCCCGCCGGCCGGCTTCGGCCGCCCTGACCTGACCGCCTTCGCTCGACTCGACGGCCTCGGTCTGCACACCGGCGCGGACCTGCTCACCGACAAGCAGAGCGACAGGCTACGCGCGCTGTTCGTTGATGACGCTCACGTCGAGGTCGAGGCGACCTGGGGTGTCTACCAGCGCATGATCGCCGCCTATCGCCACGAGGACCGGCAACGTGGCCGCGAGCTCATGAAGAAGCTGATCACCGACCTCAGCGCCGGCGTCCCCAAGGTGCTCACCGAGCTCACCACCCTGGGCCGGACCCTGAAGAAGCGAGCCGCTGACGTGCTCGCCTACTTCGAACGACCCGGCACCAGCAACGGGCCGACCGAGGCGCTCAACGGAAGGCTCGAACACCTGCGCGGCTCCGCACTCGGGTTCCGCAACCTGACCAACTACATCGCCCGAAGCCTGCTCGAGACCGGCGGCTTCAGACCCCAACTCCTACACCCCCGATGGGGATGAGCCGCTCAGCTCCGGCGCGGCCGCCCCGTGAAGTGCTTCACCCCGTAGACCAGGAGGAGCAGGATGCCGCTCAGCTGCAGGGCGAGCGAGAAGCCGGAGGCGAATTCACCGGCCGGCCACACCAGCCTCAGCACCAGCGCGACGAACATCGCTGTGACCCCGACGACGAACAGGACTCGATTCCGCATCCGTCGAGTCGACCATCCGCACGCGCATCGGGGCCAGCCGGACGGCTCAGCTCAGGCGCTCGGTCAGGTGGACGGTGACGACGTCGCCGAGGTCCTTGCCGATCGTCTTCCGCAGTTTCGCGCTGATCGACAGCATGTGACCGCCGGCGCCGGTCGGCAGCAGGCCCGCGGTCACCGGCTCGCCGTCGACGGTGGCGACCACCTTCACGGACCTCCCTGTGCCGAGCAGCTCGACGGAGCCGGGCACCTCGACGCACGACCAGAGGTCGCCCTTCACGGTGACGCCGATCGGGGCGGTGAAGGCGAGGTCCAGGGGGCCGGCGCTCATGCGCTCTCCTCCGCGGACGCCGCGCTCTCGCCGGAGGAGTCCTGCCCGCTGTACCGGTCGAGGATCTCGTCGTACATCGCGGCGTCGAGCAGACCATCGGACAGGGCCCGGCGGACCTCCTCGAACTCCCCCGGGTCGAGGGTCGTCCAGTCGAAGCCGTCACTCGGCGATCCGGACCGGTAGCGCCAGCGGCCGAGCTCGTCGACGGCCTGCTCCCGCGTCAGCTCCCCCGCGGCGAAGCGCTGCGCGATCCCGTACGGTGTCGGGCCGGAGAAGCCGGAGCGCACGTGCGGCAGCGCGGCGGCCCCCTCGATCCCGTCGGACACCTCGTCGATCGACATGCGGACCCCTCCCGTCCGAGGGTCCACCGACCCTCCCGTCGACCCTACGACGAGACGTCGCATCCCGGTCGGGCCGGGCGACGCGCACTGCCCTCGACAGGCGGCTACCGTTCCTCCATGACCGGACGCGCCGCTACGTCCCGGCACGAGTTCCGCGTCGACTCGCGCACGCTCGTCGCCCACGACTTCCTCGGCACTCGAGCCCCCAGGGCTGCAGTCGTCTGGTGCGGAGGGACACCGCACACCGGCGCACTCCTCGCTCCCCACGTCGACGCCGCTGCGGCGCGCGGCATCCGGCTCGTCTCCGTCGCCCGTCCCGGCTTCGGCGGCTCGATGCGGGCTCCCGGACGGAGCATCGCGGACGCGGCCGCCGATGTGCTCCGCGTCGCCGACCTGCTCGGGATCGAGCGCTTCGTGGTGACGGGCTACTCCGGCGGCGGCCCGCACGCACTGGCCGTCGGGGCTCTCGGAGGTGATCGCGTCCGGGGCGTCGCGACGTTCGGCAGCCCGGTGCCCTTCAGTGACGACGGAGCGTGGTTCGACGGCATGCAGGATCCGGGCGCTCTCCGCAGCGCGCGCGACGGCCGGGCTGCGCGCGAGGAGTGGGAGGAGACGGCCCGCTTCGATCCGGAGCAGTTCACCGGTGACGACTACTCGGCCCTCGACGGCCCGCTGACGGCGCTCGGCGCAGAGGCCGGACGCGCCGCGGAGCTCGAACAGGGCGGGAGCGTCGACGACGACCTCGCCCTCGTCATGCCCTGGGGAGTCGACCTCTCGCGCCTCACCGCGCCGGTCCTCCTCCACCACGGCGCGGCGGACAGGGTGGTCCCGGTGGCCCACGCGGAGCGGATCCGCCGCCTCCACCCGGCTGCGGAGCTCACGATCCGGCCCGGTCGAGGCCACATCGGCGTCCTGCTCGACTGGCCGGACGTCCTCGACCGCCTCCTCGCGGACGGGACCCCCGGGGACCGCCCCGGCAGCGGAGGCTGAGCGTCTCATCGCGGCCGGCAGCGGATCCGACGCGCAAGGTGGGCCTGGAAGGGCCACGCTTCGGGAGGGCTCCCTCCGCGAGGATCACGGCATGGCCCCCCACACGGATCCCCGCCGATGACTCTGCAGGACCTCGCCGACGAGCTCGCCCAGGCTCTCGACCGCCCGGTGACGATCGAGGACGCCTCGAGCCGGGTGCTGGCCGCGACGCGCGCGCGCGAGGAGGCGCCTCACGACGGGGTGTTCCCCGTCCAGGATCCGCGGGGCCGGCTCGCGACCCTCCTCCTCCCCCGGGAGCGGCCCGCGCCGCTCACTCCGGCCGAGTACTCGCTCATCGATGCGGCCGTCGGAGCGATCCGCCGCCTCCTCGGCCCCTCGACGCGGGCGGGCGGCAGCTCCCGGCGCGCAGACGTCCTCGCGGCGCTCCTGTCGGGCGACGGCGGCACCAGGCGCGCCTCCTTCGCCGAGGCGGTCGAGCGCCGCTGGCTGCGCCGGGACGCCCAGACCGTGGTCCGCGCGGTGCGGCTGAACGGCCCGACCGGCTCCCTCCAGCGGACGGCGCTGGCGCGGCGGATCGACGCGAGCGCGGCCTCAGGTCTGACGTTCCTCGGCGACCAGGAGGGCGTGCTGTTCTTCGTGAGCGTGGAGGCGCCCGAGGCCGCCGCGGAGGCGGACGACGTCCTGCGGGCGGAGGCGCGCGGCCGCGGCACGGCCGTCGACGCGATCGGCTCGGCCCGCTTCGACGTCCGCGACGACGACCTCCTGCCGACCGCCGAGCGGGCCGCCCTCGCGGCGACCATCGTCGGCTCCCTGCCCGACGGCCGCGGCCGGGCCGACATCGCCGAGCTCGGGGCGTGGGTGCTCCTCGCCTCGATCGGGGCGGACAGCTCGCAGCTCGCCATGCTCTCGCCGGCCGCGGCGACGCTGCTCGAGCGGGGCGACGAGGTGCAGCGGCGGACCGTGGAGGCCTACCTCGACGTGCGCGGCAGCGTGCGGGAGGCGTGCGGGCTCCTCCACATCCACCGCACCACGCTCTACTACCGCCTCGACAACCTGCCCGAGGCGGTCCGGGAGGCGCTCGACGACGGCCTCGCCCGCAGCACGCTGCACCTCTGCCTCAAGCTGATGAAGTTCCGCGACGGGCTCGAGCGGCGGCGGGCCTCGTGACCGTGGCCGGAGACCTCCCGCAGGTCCGCCTCTACGGGCGGCGCGAGAGCCGCGACGCGTGGGAGATCCGCGACCTCCTCTCGCGCAGCGTCGTCTCGTTCTCGTGGACGCCGATCGACACGGACGAGCAGTGCCTCGCCGTCGCCGGGCACCCGCTCGCCACCGCGTCACTCCCCCTCGTGGTGTTCCCGGACGGCAGCCGCGCCTCCGATCCGACGCTCGCCGAGGTCGCGGCCCGGCTCGGCTGGGTCGGCTCGCCGCGGCTCGCGGAGTACGACCTCTCCATCTACGGAGCCGGTCCGGCCGGGCTCTCGGCCGCCGTGTACGCCGCCTCGGAGGGGCTGAAGGTCGTGGTCCTCGAGCGCTCGGCCATCGGCGGGCAGGCCGGCTCGAGCAGCCTGATCGAGAACTACCTCGGCTTCCCGCACGGGATAGCGGGAGCCGATCTGGCCGAGCGCGCGCGGCAGCAGGCCGTCTCGTTCGGCGCCGAGCTGCTGCGGATGCGCGAGGGGATCCGCGGGCGCTTCGCCGACGACCGGATCCACGCGCTGCTCGCCGACGGGACGACCGTCGTCGCCCGCACCAACATCTGCGCCACGGGCATCCAGTGGCGCCGGCTCGGCCTCGAGCGCGAGGACGAGCTGCTCGGCGTCGGCCTCTACTACGGTGCCGGCACGAGCGAGGCGCCGCTCTGCGAGGGCGAGGACGTCGTGGTCGTCGGAGGCGGCAACTCGGCCGGGCAGGCCGTGATGAACCTCTCGGCGCACGCGCGGCACGTGACCATGCTGGTCCGCGGCCCGGATCTGGCCGACAGCCTCTCCTCCTACCTCGCGGAGCGCGTCGTCCGGCAGCCGAACGTGACGATCCTGCTCGACTCCCGCGTCACCCGCATGCACGGCGCCGACGCCCTCGAGTCGATCGAGGTCGAGAACTCGGCGACCGGCGCGCACGGGGCGCTGGCCACCTCCCACCTCTTCGTCTGCATCGGGGGCGAGCCGGACACGACGTGGGCGGCGGAGACCGCGATCGTCCGCGACTCCGGCGGCTACCTCGTGACCGGACCGGATCTCGCCGGTGAGCACGCGGCTCGCGACTGGCCGCTCGAGCGGGCGCCGTTCTACCTCGAGACCAGCGTCCCCGGCTCCTTCGCCGCGGGGGACGTGCGCCGCAGCTCGGTCAAGCGCGTCGCCTCCGCCGTCGGCGAGGGCGCGATGGCCGTCACCTTCGCCCACCGCCACCTGCAGGAGACCTCGTGAGCCGCCGGCTGCCGACGGTGCGCCACGGCGTCGGCTTCTGGATCGTCGCCGCGACCTTCCTGCTCGTGATGGCGTACTCGACGGTGCCGACTCCGCTCTACCCGCTCTACCAGCAGCTCGACGGCTTCCCGCCGTTCGTGATCACCGTCGTCTTCGCCGCCTACGCGGTCGGAGTGATCGTGAGCCTGTACCTCGCCGGTCACGTCAGCGACTGGCTCGGCCGCCGCCGAGTGCTGCTGATCGCGGTGCTCGTCTCGGCGGTCTCGGCCGTGCTCTTCTCGCTGACGACGGAGGTGCCGGGGCTGATCGTCGCCCGCTTCGTCAACGGCGTCAGCATCGGGATGCTCACCGCCACCGCGACCGCCCATCTGGGCGAGCTGCGCGCCCGCGCCCGGCCCGACGAGAACACGATCGTCGCCGCGTCGATCTCGGGCGCGGTGAACCTCGGCGGACTCTCGCTGGGCCCGCTGCTCGGAGGGGTCTTCGCCGAGTTCCTGCCCGATCCGCTCCTCCTGCCGCACCAGGTGTTCCTGGTCGCGCTGCTCGTGGCGGGCCTGGCGCTGCTCCTCGTGCCCGAGACGGTCGACGTGCCGGAGACGGCGCCCGCCTACCGGCCGCAGCGGCTCTCGGTGCCGGCGGACGCGCGCCGGGCGTTCCTGCTCGCGGCGTTCGGAGCGTTCTCGGCCTTCTCTGTCCTCGGCCTCTTCACCTCGCTCGCACCGACGTTCCTGGTGCAGACCTTCCAGGTGCGCGACCACCTGCTGGCCGGCGCGACGTCCTTCGCCGTGTTCGCCTCCGCGGCCCTCGGCCAGCTGCTGCTCGTGAAGGTGGGGACGCGCCTGCAGCTCTCGATCGCGGTGGCGGGCTGCGCGGTCGGGCTCGCGGCGGTCGCGGCCGGAGCGATCGCTCCGCAGCTGGGAGTGTTCCTCGCCGGCGCCGTCGTCTCGGGCTTCGGGGTGGGGCTGCTCTTCAAGGGGTCGATCGGCACAGCGGTCGCCCTCGCGGATCCCGCCCGCCGGGGCGAGACCCTGGCGGTGGTGTTCCTGGTCGCGTACACGGGACTCGCGGTGCCCGCACTGGCGGCGGGAGCGGCGCTCGACCTCGTCGCCGCGACGATCGTGCTGACGGTGTTCGCGGCGCTCGTGCTGGCGGCGACCGCGACGGCCGGCGTGCTGCTGCGCGCCCGCAGCGCGGCGGCCGGGCGATGAGCGGCGGAGCGGGGCGGCGCTGCGGGGTGCGGGCCGACGGCCGTCCGGGTGCCGGCCGCGTGCACCCCGGACGGCCGCCCGCCGCGTCAGAAGTCCTCGCGCCGCTCCTGCTCGGCCTCGGCGGCCGGCTCGAGCGCGGCGAGATCCCCGAGCGCGAGGCGCAGCTGGCGCAGCAGCCACTCCTCGGTCAGCGCACCCGCGTCGAGCGCGTCCAGCCGGCGGAGGCGCTCGGCGGCCGACCCGGTGAGGTCGGCGGGCGTCCCGGCGAGGTCGGCGGGCGTCCCGGCGCTCATGCGCCGTACCCCGCTCCGCGGAGCAGGCGGCGCAGGTCGACGAGCTGCTGCTCGTCCACGTCCTTGTGGTGCGGCCGGTGGAGGGTCTCGGTCGTCGAGCCGACCGTCACCGAGAAGGCGCCGTCGTGCTTCTCGTGGACGGTGCCGACGGCCTCGAGCAGCGTCAGCACGTCCGCCCAGAGGACGTTGTGGCTCGGCGAGTCCTCGAGCAGCCGCTCGAGGGTGTCTCGCTGGTTCGAGTGGAGGTGGCGGGTGTCGGTCATGAACGGCCCTTCGGTGTCTGCGCACGCGCCCCGGTGGCGGTGCTCGGCGTCGCGTCCGACGGTAGGCGCGCGGGTGGAGCCGGTGCGCGAGTCGGATGACTCGAAGAGCGGACGCCGCGGGGCGGCCCCGCGAGAGGTGCGGTCCCCGCGAGAGGTGCGGCCGTGAATCCGGAGCCGGGCGACCGCCTCGACGAGGAGGAGCATCCCCGCACGCCCGCGCTGCCCGAGGCCGCCGTCTCCGCCGCGTCGCTCCCCGACCGTCCGGCCGCGTTCCTCAACGCCCTCCTGACCGAGCACTTCGTCCTGGAGTCGGCGCGCGGCATCACCGTGACGGAGTCGAGCAGCCGCGCCTCGCTCTACCTGACGATGCTCTCCAGCTCGCTCGTGGCCTTCGGCTTCCTCGCCCCGACCCGGTACGCGATGGGGTTCCTCGCGGTGATCATCCCGGTCGTCGTGCTGCTGGGGGTGTTCACCTACGAGCGGCTGGTGCAGACCTCGATGGAGGACATCGCCGCGCTGACGGCCATCCAGCGCATCCGTCGCTACTACGGGACCCTGCTGCCGGGCGCGGGCGCCTACTTCGCGGTGCCGCGCGGCCGACACGCGCCGAACGAGCTGCTCGAGATCGGCCGGCGGCAGAGCTGGCGGGGCATCTTCTTCACGATGTCCTCGGCGATCGCGGTGGTCAACTCGATCGTGGCGGGCGCCGGAGTCGCGCTCGCGCTGACGCAGAGCGGCGCGGACGAGGTCCCCGCGATCGCGTGCGGGATGGCGGCCGCGGTCGTTCTCGCGGTGCTGCACGGGGTGTACCAGTTCCACCGCTACCGGCAGATGCGGCTGCGGATCGCCGAGGCGGAGGCGCTGGACGGGGTCGACAGGGGGTGACGGGGCGGGGCCCGGCCGGCGGGGTACGGAGCTGACGGGCGCCGTTCAGACGCGGCGTCGGCCGCCGGCTGGTCAGCTGGCTCCGACCTGCTCCCGCGACTGCTCCCGTGACTGATCAAGAGTTGTCGCACTCGACGCCCAGTGCGACGACTCCTGGACTCTCGTGGCGATCGCTCCTCGGCGGGCCGCCGCGACCATCCAGAAGTCGCCGTAGTCGGTCGCGAGTACGGCGACTCCTGGCTACTCGCCGGCTGTGGACAAGCGTTGGGCGTCGGCGGCTCCGACGGCCGCGACTGCTCGAGAGTTGTCGCAGTCGACGCCCAGTGCGACAACTCCTGGACTCTCGTGGCGATCGCTCCTGGGCGGGCCGCCGCGACCATCCAGAAGTCGCCGTTGTCGGTCGCGAGCACGGCGACTTCTGTCTGCACGCCGCCTGCGGACGTGCGCAGGGAGCCGGCGGCCGGCGACTGTCCAGGAGTTGTCGCAGTCGATGCCGAGTGCGACAACTCCTGGACTCTCGCGAAAGTCCTGCGCTCTCGCGGAGGCGCGGCGCTCAGCCGCGCTCGGCGCGCTCGGCGAGGAGGTACTGCCAGTCGCGCGGCACGCGGTCCTTCGGCCCCGGGGTGGTCTGGCTCGCCGGGTGGCTCTTCGGGTCGGCCAGTGCGGGGCCGTCGGCGTAGTCGTCGGTCCGGTAGTCCCAGAACCAGTCCTCGCCGGGCTCGAAGCTGCGGATGACCGCGTGGCCCGTCGAGTGGTAGTGGGCCGTCGCGTGGCGGTTCAGCGAGTCGTCGCAGCAGCCGATGTGCCCGCAGAGCGCGCAGCGGCGCAGGTGCAGCCACCACGAGCCGGACTGCTCGCACTCGACGCAGCCGGGGCCGCTCGGCGGGACGGAGGGGTCGATCATCTGCTGCGACGTCATGCGCTCAGCATGCGCCTCCCGCGGCGGCAGGCACCAGGTCGGATGACTCGATCCTGCGGCTCCGTCATGCGCTCCGGGCGTCCTCGAGGCTGAGGAGCGCGTCGCGGAGCCCGGCCCGCGAGGTCACCCCGAGCTTGGGGAAGATCCGGTACAGGTGCCCGCTGACGGTGCGGGGCGAGACGAAGAGCTGCTGGGCGATCTGCTTGTTCGACAGGCCGGCAGCGGCCAGAGAGACCACGCGCCGCTCCTGCTCGCTGAGGTCGGCGGCGACCGGCGCCTCCCCCGCTCCGCCCGCCGCCCGCAGCTCGTGCTGGGCGCGGGCGAGCCAGAGCTCGGCCCCCACCGCGGCGAATCCCGCGGCGGCCTGGCGGAACCGGGTGCGCGCCTCCAGCGGGCGCATCCGGCGGCGCAGCCACTCGCCGTGGCAGAGCTGGACGCGCGCCCGCTCGAACGGCCACTCCTCGGAGGCCGGGTCGAGGGAGCGCTCGAAGAGGGCGCCCGCGCCGCCGGTCTGATCGAGGACCGCGGTCGCCGCGAGGGCGAGCATCCGCCCGCGGGGAGCGAGGGGCCGCGCGGCGAGGTCCGCCGCGGCCGTCGCCAGCTCTGCGCAGTGCTCGGGCAGGCGGAGGCGCGAGGCGGCCTCGGCTGCGTCGAGGAGCTCCAGCGGATCGCCGCCGGCGCGGGAGGAGGAGCGGGCGTGCGCCTCCTCGAAACGGCCGCCGCCGAGGTCGAGCGAGCACAGGGCGTGATCGGCGGCGCGCGCGACCGACGCCGCTCCGTGCCGCAGCGCCCAGGCCGTCGCGCGCTCGGCGCACTCGAGGGTGCGTGCGCGGTCGCCCTGCACGGCGTGGACCCGGGCTCGAGTCGCGTCGATCAGCGCGCGCACGGCGGGCAGGTCGTCGGCGCGGGCGGCCGCGCGGTCGAGGTCGGCCGAGGCGTCGTCGAGGCGACCGCCGTCGAGTGCGGTGGTGCCGCGACGGAGGAGGGCGAGGGCGCCGGGCAGGCCGTCCGCCTCCTCCCCGCCGTCGAGGAGCCCGGCGAGGCGGTCGCGGCGCTCGTCCGAGACCTCGAGCAGCGACCAGGCGAGATGCAGCGCGACCGTCTTCCACGGGTCGCCCGTGACCGCGGAGTCCTCGGCGAGCCGCAGGCGACCCTCCCACTCCTCGTCCGGGACCGGCCGCACGCAGGCCTCCACGAGGCGCAGGACGGGATCGAGGGGGTGCTCCTCGCCGACGGCGAGCGCCTCCTGCCACCACGCGGGATCGCCGCGGAGCATGCAGGCGAGGTGGAGGACGGTCGCCAGCAGGTCGACGGCGGCGTGAGGGGCGATGCGGTCGGCGGAGAGGCTGCCGGCGTCGTCGCGGGAG
>NZ_PSVU01000050.1:0-28313 GCF_002932515.1 Rathayibacter sp. AY1D5 | reverse complement strand
GATCGCGGCGACCAGCGCGGTCAGCGGCGAGGCCAGGAGGCAGGCGAGCGAGATGATCACGGCACCCGAGAGAGTGCCGACCAGCGGGATCAGGGAGCCGAGGAACGCGACGCAGGCCAGCAGCGCCGGCACCGGGGCGCCGATCGAGAGCAGCAGGATGAACGTGAGCACGCCGTTCACGCCGGCGAGCGAGACCTGGCCGACCACGTAGCGGCCCACGGCGCCGGTGATCTCGTCGCCGACCTCGTGCGCCTTCGCGCGGTGCGAGGCGGGGGCGAAGCGGTAGGCGACGGCCTTCATCGAGCGCAGCGACGCGAGGAAGTACAGCGTCAGGATCAGCACGATGACGGCGCCGGTCACGCCGCTGGCGATCCCGGTCCCGACCGCGATCAGTCCGCCGCCGAGCGAGAGCAGGTTGTTGGGGTTGCCGATGAAGCTCTGGACGCTCTCGATCAGCTCGTCGATGTCGATCACGCCGCGCAGCTGCTGCTCGAGGTCGAGCACCCACTGCTGCGAGGCGATGTCGGTGACGATCTGCGGGGCGCTCGTGACGAAAATCGTCAGCTGCTCGACCAGGATCGGGATGATGTAGACCAGCAGGCCGGCGAAGATCAGCACCACCGCGGCGAATACCGCTGTGATCGCGAGCGGCCTCGGCAGGCGCTTGCTCTCGAGCCAGGAGACCAGCGGATCGAGGCCGAGCGCGAAGAACAGCGCCACGAAGATGTAGGTCAGCACCGTGCCCAGCTGCACGACGAGGCCGCCCAGGACGAGCGCCACCAGCACGCCGAGCGCGCCGAACAGGCCGATGCGGAAGGAGCGGATCGTGAAGACCGGCTTCTCCGGGTCGGCGGAGACCACGATGTCCGGCTCGACCGCGGGCTGGGCGGGTGCCGACCGGCGCCGGCGGGAGCGGGCGAAGGCGCGCGGGGTCATCATGGGACGAGCGTAGCGGGGCGCCGGGAGGCCGCCCGGCGACCGGCCCACCCTTGACGCGGCCGTTCGAGCGGTGCTCCCGCCCGCTCAGCCCTCCGGATCGTGGTCGTCGACCGCGCCGTCGCCCCGGTGCAGAGCGGCGTGCCGCTCCCACTCGGTGAGCAGGTGCTCGATCGCCTCGTGGAAGCGCCGCGTGGCCGCTCCGGGCGACGTGTCGCCGAAGTAGCGGTGCACCCAGCGCTCCAGCCGCTCGACCGACTCCGGATCGTGCTCGGCGCTGTCGATCCGCGCGATGATCGCGGAGGCGTCCTCGGCGTGCAGCCACTCCGCGTCGCCGAGGTAGCCGCTCTCGTCGACCTCGGCCTCGGCGCTGACGGGCCGGGTGACCAGCAGCGGGCGCCCCGTGGCCAGCCGGTCGTAGACCATCGCCGACACGTCGAGGATCGCGAGGTCGGCGGCGGCGAGCTGCCAGCCGAGCTCGGCACCGGTGTCGTGCACGTGACCGGCGCGCGGATCGGCCGCGTTGGCGGCGGCGATCATCGCGACGATCGCCCGGTCGGCCGCGGCGTAGTCGGAGTCGACCGCGCCGCTGCGGGGATGCGGGCGGTAGACGAGCCGGAACCGCGGGTCGGCCAGGAGCCCGCGCACGAGGGCCGTGCCGTGGCTCCGGATCGAGCCGTAGCCCGCGGCGGGGCGGTCGCCCTCCCAGGTCGGCGCGTAGAGCACCACGCGGCGCTCGTCGGGCGTGAACGGCACGGCGCCGGCGAAGTGGTCCGCCTGAGGACGGCCGATGGCGAGGGCGCGCCTGTCGAAGTCGTAGTCCCAGAGCACGCGGCGCAGCCGGGCCAGGGCGGCGTCCCCGGCGATCATGCTGTAGTCGTACGCCTTGAACTGGTTCGTCGTCATGTACATCTTGTCGCTCTCGCCGTGATTGACGAAGACGTGCCAGCGGCGCCCGTAGCGCATCATCTGGAAGTTGCGGGCGTTCTGGTTGACGTAGAGCACGATCCGCAGCGGCTGGCTCGCGATGGTGCTCTCGAGGTCGGCGACGGAGCGGACGTAGGCGACGGGGACCGGGCTCTCGCGCAGCAGCACCTCCGCGGCGCCGGCGTTGCGGCTGAGGAGCACGACCGGATGCGTCTCCGCCAGCTCGGCCAGCGGCCGGTACCACTGCCGCAGCTGGTACAGGTTGATGTCGCCGTCGGCGAAGTAGACGCCGATCTCGAACCGGCCCTCGGGCAGCGGCCCGCGCTCCGCGAGCAGCCGGGTCACCGCGTGGCGGGCCCGGCGGGCCGCGAGAAGCTCGCCGCCCACCTTGCGCGCGAGTCGCGCGTCGGTGCGGAGGCGGGCGAGGAGGGCGCGGGGAGCGGGAGTCATCCGCCCCAGGGTACCGGCGACGGCCCCCGCGCCGGGGGCCTCGCGCGGTCCGATCAGGCCGGGGTCACCCTCAGCCAGACGAACTGCAGCGGCGCGAGACGGAAGCCCTCGCGCAGGTCGACCGCGATCTCGGTGACCAGGTCGACCGCCTCCGCGGCGAACCCGCCGAACCGCTCGGCCGCGACCTCCTGGACCTCGTCCGACACGTTCGCGAGCACGAGCACCGACTCCCCGTCGCCGGGGCGCTGGTAGCCGAGCACGTGGTCGTTGACCGGGTCGAAGACGCTCAGCTCGGTGCCCGCGAACATCGGCACGGCCTTGCGCACGGCGATGAGGTGCAGCAGCCCGCCGAAGACCTCGCTCGCGGCCGTCCCCGGGACCTCGCGCTCGTCGTAGCGCTCCGCGGGGCGGCGGGGCCGGTTCACCCAGCGCGAGTCGCCGGCCGTCGTCGGGTCGTCGAGGTAGCCGTGGTCGTTGAGCTGGCCGACCTCGTCGCCGAGGTAGAGCAGCGGCAGCCCGCCGGTGCTCAGGGCGATCGAGTGCGCGAGCAGCACGCGGTCGATCCCGTAGGCGTCGCCCGCCTCCACTCCGGCGAGGGACGCGGTGGTGCCCGAGACGCGGCGGTCGCCGGTGCGCGGGTTCTCCTGGAACGGCACTCCGCGGGCGAAGGTGCCGTCGAACCGGTCCGTGTAGAAGTCGTTGAGGAAGCGGCGGTGGCCGGCCGCGTCGATCCCGAGCTCGGCGGCGTCCTCGTCGGCGAAGGTCCAGCCGATGTCGTCGTGCCCGCGCACGTAGTTGACCCAGGCCGTGCCCTCGGGGAGGGCGTGCCGGCGCTCGAGGGCCTGCGAGAGGAGACGGACGTCGCGGGTGGCGAGCGCCTCCCAGGTGAGCGCCATCTGCAGCGGGTTGTACGAGAGCTGGCACTCCTCGACGTCGATGTACTCGATCACCTCGTCGGGGTGCACGATCGCCTCGGACTTGAACAGCAGCGCCGGAGCGGCCAGGCGGCAGACCTCGTTGAACGCGCGCAGCAGCAGGTGCGCCTGCGGCTGCGACTCGCAGGTGGTGCCGAGCTCCTTCCAGATGAACGCGACCGCGTCCATCCGCAGGGCGTCGACGCCCTGATTGGCGAGGAAGAGCATCTCTCCCGCCATCGCCCGGAACACCTCGGGGTTGGAGTAGTTGAGGTCCCACTGGTAGCGGTGGAACGTGGCCCAGACCCAGCGCCCGTCCTCCAGCTGAACGAAGGAGCCGGGATGGTCGTCCGGGAAGATCTCGCGCGTCGTGCGCTCGAAGGCGTCGGGCTGCTCCCGGTCCGGGTAGATCCAGTAGTAGTCCTCGAAGCGCGGCTCGCCGGCCAGCGCGCGCTGCGCCCACTCGTGCTCGTTCGAGGTGTGGTTGAAGACGAAGTCGACCACGAGTGCGATGCCCTGCTCGCGCAGCTCGGAGGCCAGCCCGCGGAGCTGCTCCATGTCGCCGAGGTCCGGTCGCACGCGCCGGTAGCTCGAGACCGCGTAGCCCCCGTCCGACTCGCCCTCGGGCGCATCGAAGAGCGGCATCAGGTGCAGGTAGTTCAGGCCGATCTCGCGGAGGTACGGGATCTCGGCGCGCAGCCCCTCGAGGTCGCCCGCGTAGCGGTCGACGTAGCAGACCCCGCCCAGAGCCTTGTTCGAGAGGAACCAGGTCGGGTGCTGCTCGCGGGCGCGGTCGAGCGCGCGGAGCTCCTCGGGCCGCTCCTCCCAGGAGGCGGCGGCGAGCTCGACGATCGCGACCAGCTGGTCCTCGAGGTCCTCGCGGCCGGCGTACACCGTGGCGAGCAGATCGACCAGGCGCGGGAGGTGCTCGTCGAGGCGGCCGGAGAACTCGTCGTCGACGGCGCCGAGGCGCTCGCGAACCGCCAAGAGGAGGTCCGGTCCGGCAGGGGTCGTCTCCGCCTCGGCGCGCTCGGGCGGGGAGAGCTGGGTCGAATCGAACACCGTCGTCCTTTCGGGGGCCCCGGCGGGGGCGGATTCCCCGATGCTAGACGATCGGCGGACGCCCGGCGAACGCCATCCGGAGCACCGTGCGGGCCGAGAGGACGCGCCGGCCGCCCGGATCCGAGCGCCATCCCTCCCGCCAGCCGGCGAACCAGGCGCGCAGGGCGGCCGGGTCGCGACGCCAGCGGAGGCACTGGATCGCGGTCCAGGACGCCACGTAGACGAGCGCCAGAGGTGCGGCGAGGTTGCGGCGGGCGAGCCAGACGCGGTTGCGCGCGTTCAGCCGGTAGTAGTCGGCGTGACGGGTCGGCTGGATGACCGGGTGCTGGGCGACGAGCTCTCCCGCGTACCAGGCGGTGCGACCCGTGTCCCAGACCCGCCAGGCCAGCTCGATGCCCTCGTGGGCGTAGAAGAACGGAGCCGCCCAGCCGCCCGTCCAGGCGAACACGTCGCGCCGCAGCACGACCGCTCCCTCCCAGACCGAGAAGACGGGGCCGGAGCGGCGGGGGTCGCCCTTGAGGATCCGCGGGATCCAGCGCCGCGGGCTCGGGGTGCCGTCCGTGCTGTCGACGCGGGGCTGCACCAGGCCGATGCGGCGGTTCGAGGCGAGCAGCGCGACCGCGTCGACGAGGAAGCGGGGAGACGGGATCCGGGCGTCGTCGTCGAGGAAGAAGAGGTACTCCCCCGCGACGGCGTCGACTCCGGCGTTCCGGCCCGCCGGGATGCCGAGGTTCTCGGGGAGCGCCAGGGCGCGCACTCCCTCGGGCAGGCCGTCCGGCTCCCAGCCGTTGCCGACGCAGACGACGTCCAGCTCGACGCCCTCCTGCGCGAGGACGCCGGCCAGCCCCGCGGCGAGGTCGTCGGGCCGGGTCCCCTGCGTCAGGACGACGACGCCGACCCGCGGCTCAGGAGCGGACACGCTTGGACGCCATGATCGCGACGAAGTGGCCGACCAGGGCGAGGAGGGCGAGCGGCAGCAGCGCCCCGACGAGGACCCGGTCGGCCGTGCCCGCTCCGACGACGAGGCCCACGAGGGCGGTCGCGAAGGCCAGCATCGTCAGCTCGACGGAGTGGTAGAGGCGATGGAAGGGCAGGAAGCGGGCCGCGCGGCGAAGCCCCGCCAGCCCGGACGAGGACGGCACCGCCTCGCCCTTCGTGTCGGCCAGCTTCGTGAGACCGGCGTTCGCGCGCGCCACGTGCACCATGTCGTTGAGCGCCTTGTTGAGGACGATCACCAGGGCCAGGGCGAAGCCGATCGTGGTCCAGAGGAAGTCCGCCGGCGCCTCGAACGGGACGCCCGCCGCCCGCAGCCCGAGCGCGATCGGGATCAGCGCCTCGGTCGTGTAGTGCCCGACCTTGTCGAGGAACACGCCCGCCGGCGAGGACGTGCGGCGCCAGCGCGCGACCTCGCCGTCGCAGCAGTCCACCAGCATCTGCAGCTGGCCGAGGAGCAGCGCCAGCGCCGCTCCGGCGATCCCCGGGATCAGGAGGGCTGCCGCCGCGCTCCAGCCGACCAGGATCATCAGCCCGGTGACGCCGTTCGCCGAGATCGAGGTCTTCAGCAGCAGCCAGGTCAGGTAGGGCGAGAAGCGGCGCAGGTAGAGCGACGCCGTCCAGTGCTCGGCGTTGCGGCGCCCGCGCACCTCCGGGGGCTGCGCGACGGCGCGCAGCTCGGCGATGGAGCGGGGTCTCGTCGTCGTGGTCATGCGCCCCTCGGCGAGTCGGACCGCGGCTGGTGGCGGTGGGCGGAGATGTTGCTGGTCAGCCCGGCGAAGCCGAGCACGAAGCCGGTCCCCCAGGCCACGTGGACCGCCGGGATGACCACGGCGAACCACAGCATCGCACGCGCGCCGTCCGGCCGCGCGACCACGAGAGTGGCCGCCGCCACCAGGAGGAGGTAGGCGGCGGGCACCGCGAACCCGAGCAGGAGCCAGGGCGCGGCTCCGGCGAGCACCTGGACGACTCCCGCCAGCCCGACGAGCAGCCCGATCGCGAGCATCGCGACGAGCACGGGCGGAGCGAAGTAGCGCAGCGACCGCGAGGCCGGGAACATCCGGGTGAGCTCGCCCCGCCACATCCCGGTCGAGAGGAACTGCCGGAGCAGCGCGCGCATCGAGGGCCGCGGCCGGTAGGTGACGGTGAGGCGCGGAGTGAACCAGACGACCTCGCCGCGCTCGCGCAGCCGCCGGTTCAGCTCCCAGTCCTGCCCGCGCTTGAAGCGCTCGTCGAACAGGCCGGCGCGCTCGAGGGCGGAGCGGCGGAAGACGCCGAGGTACACCGTGTCGGCCGGGCCCTCCTCGCCTCCCACGTGGTGGGGCGTGCCGCCCAGCCCGATGCGGGAGCCGTAGGCCCGGGCGACCGCGCGCTGGAACGGGGTGAGGCCCTCCGCCGCCATCACTCCGCCGACGTTCGCCGCTCCGGAGCGCTGCAGCGCCTCGACCGCCGTGCGCGCGTACTCGGGCGGCAGGACGGAGTGCGCGTCGACCCGGACGACGACCGGGTGGCGCGAGGCGCGGATCGCGGCGTTGAGGCCCGCAGGAGTGGAGCCGACCTCGTTCGGCACGACGCGGATCCGCGGGTCGGCCGCGCTCAGCTCGGCGACGAGCTGCTCCGTGCCGTCGATGCTCGGGGCGACGGCGAGGACGACGTCGAAGGGGCCGGTGTAGTCCTGGTGCAGCAGCGAGTCGACCGCGGCGCGCACGTGGGCGACCTCGTTGAGGACGGGCATGACGTAGGAGACGCCGGGCAGGTCGGAGAGGTCGTCTTCCGGGATCTCGTGCTGCATGGGTCCAGTTCGTGCGGGAGGAGCGCGGGCGCAGGGATCCACCACCCTACCAGCGGGGAGCGCCGCGCCCCGGGCCGGGCCCGGACGCGGAACGGCCCCCCGGGGACGGATCCTCGAGGGGCTGAGCGCGGCGGCGGAGCACAGCCCCCCGGGGACGGATCCTCGAGGGGCTGTGCGCGGCGGCGGAGCACAGCCCCCCGGGGACGGATCCTCGAGGGGCTGTGCGCGGTGGCGGAGGGTCAGCCGGCGGCCATCTGGCCGAGCGTCGCCTTCGCCTGGTAGCTCTGGCCGTTGCGGACGTAGGTCAGCTCGACCGCGGCGTTCGCGGCCTGCGCGCGGACCTGCGCGGTGAGGTCGGACGCGCTCGTGATCGGAGTGCTGTCGATCGCGGTGATGATGTCGCCCTTGGCGAGACCGGCCGCCTGCGCGGCACCGCCTCCGGAGACCTCCTCGATGCGGGCGCCGAGGACGTCCGCGGTCGAGTCGGAGACGCTCGCGCCGAGCAGGCCGTGCGAGGCGGAGCCGTTCGCGATGATCTCCTTCGCGATGCGCTCGGCGATCGCGCTCGGGATCGCGAATCCGACTCCGATGTTGCCGGACTGGCCGCTCGAGGAGGACTGGCCAGCGCTCGCGATCGCGACGTTCACGCCGATCAGCTCGCCGTCGCTGTCGAGCAGCGCGCCGCCGGAGTTGCCCGGGTTGATCGCCGCGTCGGTCTGGATGACGGGCAGCGAGATGGTGCTCTTCGCCTGGGTCGGCGCCTGCTGGCCCGGGATGTCGAAGTTGAACGGGCTCTCGGTGCCGCCGCTCGAGCTGTCGCCCGAGTCGTCCGGAGCCGCCGAGGAGGCGACCTGGATGCTGCGGTTGAGCGCGCTGACGATGCCGTCGGTCACGGTGCCGGAGAGGCCGAGCGGGGCGCCGATGGCGACCGCCGTGTCGCCGACGTTGATCTTGGTGGAGTCCGCGAACGTCATCGGGCTGAGGTCGGTCGCGCCGGTCAGCTTGATGACGGCGAGGTCGAGGGTCGGGTCGGTGCCGACGACGGTCGCGTCGAAGATCCGGCCGTCGCTGGTCGTGACCGAGACGGCGCCGTTCGCGATCTCGCCGTCGAGGGTGACCACGTGGGTGTTGGTCAGGACGTAGCCGTCCTTCGAGAGCACGATGCCGGAGCCGGTGCCGGCGGACGAGCTGCCGCTCACCGCGATGGTGACGACGCTCGGAGTGGCCTTGGCGGCGACCGCGGTGGCGGTCGTCGCGTCCTCGGCGTTGTTGACCGTGATCGTCTGCGAGCCGCCGGCGGAGACCACGCGGGTCCCGCCGCCGTTGGAGGCGGACCAGAGGCCGAACACGCCGGCTCCCGCGACTCCGCCCACGACCGCGCCGATGGCGAGCGCCGCGACGACGCCCACTCCGGCTCGGCGCTTCGTGGCGGTGGGGGCGGGGGTGTACTCGGCGCCCGGGCCGAAGGGGCTCGAGGAGGGCGGCTCCTCGGAGCCGTGCAGGGTGTTCGCGGCGGGCGGCGCGTACTGCCCGTAGCGGGCGGGCTGGGAGACGGGCTGCGCCTCGTTGCCGGCCGTCGCGTTCGGCGTGTACGGCGGCTGGGGGGCCGAGGAGGAGGGGTAGGGGACGGTCGGGTTCTCGCTCTCGCGGTGCGCTCCGCCCCGGTGGATCGGCTCGGTGGGCCCGGTGGTCGAGGACGACGCTCCGGAGCTCTCGCCGGGGGTGCGCTCGGTCGCCTCTCGGGCGCCGGACTCCGTCGGCGTGGTGGGTTCCTCCGGCTGACGAGGACCCTCGTGACTCTCGGTCATGGGTGCTGCTCCTTCCAAGCGGGGATAGCTTGGCGATCGTACCTGGGGGTTTCTTATGACGGGCCTGCGAGCGGGAAATGAAACCGGCCGGACTGCTCGAGCGGGCACACTGGGCACGTGAGCATTCCCGGATCCTGGTCGCGCGCCGCGGCGGGCGCCGGCCTCCTCGGCCCCTGTGGCGAGGTCGCCGCCACCGTCTTCAGCGAGATGAGCGCGCTCGCCCTGCGCACCGGAGCGGTGAACCTCGGCCAGGGCTTCCCGGACGAGGACGGCCCGCGCGAGATCCTCGACGCCGCGCGCGACGCCATCGCGTCCGGGCTCAACCAGTACCCGCCGGGTCCCGGCTTCCCCGTCCTGCGCGAGGCGATCGCCGCGCACCGGCTGCGCTTCTCCGGGATCTCCCTCGACCCCGACGGCGAGGTCCTCGTCACCACGGGCGCCACCGAGGCCCTGGCCGCGGCTCTGCTGGCCCTCCTCGAGCCGGGCGACGAGGTCGTCACCTTCACGCCCCACTACGACGCCTACGGAGCCCTGATCGCCCTCGCCGGAGGGGTGCATCGCACCGTGCTCCTGCGCGGCCCCTCCTTCGCGGTCGACCACGACGAGCTGACCGCCGCAGTGAGCGACCGCACGCGCGTCATCCTGGTGAACGACCCGCACAACCCGACCGGTGCCGTCCTCCCGGCCGAGACCCGCGAGCTGATCGTGCGGCTCGCCGAGCGGCACGACGCCGTGATCCTGACGGACGAGGTCTACGAGCACCTGCGCTTCGACACCCCGCACGTCCCGCTGGCCTCCCTTCCCGGAGCCTTCGAGCGGACGCTCTCCGTCTCCTCGGCGGGCAAGACCTTCAGCACCACGGGCTGGAAGATCGGCTGGGTCACGGGCCCGCGCGAGCTGATCACGGCCGTCCTCGCCGTGAAGCAGTTCCTCACCTACGTCAGCGGCTCGCCGTTCCAGGGGGCCGTCGCCCTCGGGCTCGGGCTCCCGGACGCCTTCTTCACCGGCGCGGCGCAGACTCTTGCGGCCAAGAAGGACCTGCTGTCGGCGGGCCTGGCTGCTGCGGGCTTCGGCGTCGCGCCCTCCTCGGGCGGCTACTTCGTCGTCGCGGACGCGGCACCGCTCGGCTACGACGACGGGGTCGAGCTCTGCCGGGCGCTCCCGGATCTCGCGGGAGTGGTGGCGGTGCCCGTGTCGGCGTTCTGCCGCCCCGAGGACGCCGCTCCCTACCGCTCGCTCGTCCGCTTCGCCTTCTGCAAGCGGTTCGAGGTGCTGGAGACCGCGGTCGCGGGCCTCGCCCGCATGGCGCGCTGAGGAGCCGGCCTCAGCGGATTCGGTCGGATGCCCGGCGCCGTCGGGCCGGGGGCGGCGGTCAGAGCGGCAGCACCCGGAAGCGCCGCAGCGCCAGAGCGGGGTTCTTCGCGCGCGCCGCGTCGATCCGCTCGCGCGAGACCCAGGCGACGGCGACGTCCTCGACCTCGCCGAGGGTGACGGTCTCGACGCCCATCGGATCGACGATCATGCTCGTGCCGACCCCGATCGGCGGGGTCTGGTCGGCTGCGACGAGGTACACCGTGTTCTCGAGCGCGCGGGCGGTGACCAGCGTCCGCCAGTGCGCCTCCTTGAGCGGGCCGCGCACCCACTCGGCCGGTGCCGCGATGACGTCGACCCCGGCGTCGACCAGCCAGCGGCTGACCTCCGGGAAGCGCAGGTCGTAGCAGGTCTGCAGCCCGACGACGAGGCCGCCGACCTCGAACGTCTCGGGTGCGGCGATCTCCCCCGCGGCGACCCACTCCGACTCGGTCTGGCCGAAGGCGTCGTACAGGTGCAGCTTGCGGTAGCGGGCCACGAGCGCGCCCTCGGGGTCGAGCGCGACGAGCGTGTTCGCGATGCGGCGCCCGTCCACCGCCTCGACCATGCCCGCCACGAGGTGGATCCGGAGCTCGCGCGCGAAGGCCGCGAGAGCCGTGACGAACGGGCCGTCGAGCGCCTCGCCCGCCGCGACCAGCTCGGGCCCGAGCGGATCGGTGAAGGCGGAGCTGTACTCCGGCAGCACCACCATGCTCGCGCCGCGCTCGGCGGCGATCCGGGCCAGGCGCCCGATCGTCGCGAGGTTCGCCTCCCGGTCCGTCGAGGGGGCGAACTGCGCCACGGCCATGCCGACGGCGCCGGTCATCAGCTCGGCGGGTAGAGGAAGAGGGCGACCTGGGAGGCCGGGATGGTGCGCTTGTGGTAGGCGTGGTCGTTGCCCCAGTTGTACTCCTCGAGCGAGACCGTGCCGTCGGAGTTGACGGCCTGCACGTAGGCGACGTGGTTGCCGGTGAACCAGGCGACCGCGCCGGGGACGGGCGTGCTGCTGGTCACCCAGCCGTGGGAGGCCCACTGGCCGGCCCACGCGTAGGCGCTGCCTCCGCCCGGGGTCATGTTGCCCCAGGTCCACTTGAAGGGTGCGCTCGTCGAGCCCTGGTCGCGGTTGATCCGCCAGGCGACGAAGTCGACGCACTCGCGGTAGTAGTACCGCAGCGGCGAGAGGCCGCCGCCCTGGTCGTCGGTGAGCTGGTCGCGCCAGGGGTAGTCGTCGCCCTCCTCGCGGGGCATGACCGAGGTGCTGGTGCCGCCGCTGCCCGCGGCGGCGCCGTCCGCGCCGGTCGTGCCTACCGCGGCCTGCGCCTCCTGGGCGAGGCGGGCGGTCTCGGCGTCGCGGGCGGCCTGCTCGGCGGCGGCGAGCGCGCGCGCCTGGGCGGCCGCCTCGTCGAGCTGGGCCTGGGTCGGTGCGGTGAAGGAGTCGCGGATGACCTGCTCCTGGACCGCGGTCGCCGCGACGGTGAGCTTCTGGTTGCCGAGCGCCTGCACGCGGGCGGCGGCCTCGACGGCGGCCTGCGAATCGGGTGCCGGGTCGAAGGAGTAGGCGGGGAGCGCGGAGACCGCCACGAGGCCCGCGATGGCGGCGAGGGCGACCGTGCTGACGGTCGCGCGGAAGACACGGCCGCGGCGGCGCCGCACGGGGCGGACGGGCGCGAGGACCGGAGTGGCGACGCGTGCCGCGGGCAGCGCGTGCGGCGCCTGCCGCGGGCTCCGCCGGGTCGGGCGGCCGCCGAGCCCCTCGTTCGAGCCGTCGTCTCCGCGTTCGTCCCTCACAGCAGCACCCCTCGCATCGGGGTCGAGCCTAACGTGCGGGCCGGTCCGGCACACGCGTCGGCGCGGAGCGTCGGGTGGCCGGTCCGCGGATGCGGGTCGCGCGAGACCGGCTCGCGGTCGGCGGCGCCGCGGGCGGATCCGACGGTGACGCGGACGGGCGACCGGAGTAGCGTCCGGAGCGGAGCGGGCGCGACGGTGCGGCCGCGGGACGGAGGACGGCGATGATCCGGAGCGAGAGGGCCTTCAGCGGCTTCAGCGTGGACGACGTGGAGGCGGCGCGGGCCTTCTACGGCGGAGTGCTCGGGCTCGAGGTCGAGCTGAACGCGATGGGGATCCTCGACATCCGGCTGCCGGGCGGAGGCCGCGCGATCGCGTACCCGAAGCCGGACCACGAGCCGGCGTCGTTCACGATCCTGAACTTCTCGGTGGAGGACGTCGACGCGGCGGTCGCCGAGCTGCACGCGGCAGGCGTCACCACGGCGATCTACGACGACCCGTCGCTGCCGACCGATGCGGACGGAGTGATGCGCGGCCACGGGCCGACGATCTGCTGGTTCCGCGATCCGGCGGGCAACGTGCTGAGCGTGATCGAGGGCGACTGAGGTCTCGGCCCGCGCACTGTCAGCCGCGGGAAGCACGTCCGCGACCCGTGTTAACGACGAAAGCCGGCCCTTCTCAGGACCGGCTTTCGCTTTCTTGTTGCGGGGGCAGGATTTGAACCTACGACCTCTGGGTTATGAGCCCAGCGAGCTACCGAACTGCTCCACCCCGCGGCACAAGAAGAGACATTACACGCGTTCCGGCGCCGGTGCAAATCGACGCGGCGGTGGGAGCGGACTCCGGTCTCAGGCGGGCTTGGCGGCGCGCAGCACGACGCTCTCGTCCACGCTCAGCCCGACCGCCGTCAGGGCGGCTGCGAGCTCGGACGAGGTGCGCGACCAGGTGCGGACGTCGGCGCCGACGGGAGCGGACGACGACGGGGCGACGAGCACCGCTCCGCCGGGGGCGACGAACCACTCCACCAGCCGCGCCCACTCCTCCAGGTCGGGGAGCCACGAGACGACGCCGGCGCTGCAGAGCACGACGTCGAACGAGTCGGGCTCCGGCAGCATGTGCCGCAGCTCGTAGAGGTTCGCGCAGACGAAGCGGGCGGAGCCGGCGAGGTCCCTGTCCGCGGCGGCGGCGCGTGCTCGGCGCACCGCGGGCATCGAGAAGTCGACGCCCACCACGCGGGCGCCGCGCTCGGCGAGCTCGAGCGCGTCGAGCCCGTCGCCCGAGCCGAGCTGGAGGATCCTCGGCCCGGGGTCGAGGAGCGCCGCGGTGACGAGCTCCGGGTGGAGCACACCCTCGCCGGTGCGCTCCTCCCAGTACGTGCGGTTCAGCTCGAGCCACTCCCCCGAGCGGAGGTGCTCGCCGCGGTCGACCTGCACCATGCGGGCTACTGGCCGCCCTCGGCCTGCAGCGCCCGCGAGAGCGCCTCGGTCAGCTGCTCGTCCGCCGCCGCGAAGGCGGTGAGGTCGCCCGCCTTGAGGGCGTTCTCGCGAGCCGTGAGTGCGTCCCGCGCGTCGTTCAGCGCCTGCTGCAGCGCCGTCTGGTCGCCCGTGGCCGGCGTGGAGCCGGTGCCGCCGGTCGTGCCGCCCGCGTCGCCTCCGGTGTCGCCGCCCGAGGTGCCGGTGCCGGCGTCCGGAGTCGTCGGCGTGCCGGTGTCGCCCGCGTCGGCTCCCGAGTCGCCGCCGAAGAGGCTGTCGAGGGCCGCGTCGAGGGTGTCCTCGAAGGCGATGTCGTCACCGAACGCGACCAGCACCTTCTGCAGGAGCGGGAAGCTCGTGTCTCCGTTGGAGCGCACGTAGATCGGCTGGACGTAGAGCAGGCCGCCGCCGACCGGCAGCGTGAGCAGGTTGCCCCTCGTGACGGTGGTGTCGCCGCGGGAGAGGATGTTCAGCTCGTTCGCGACCGTCGGGTCGGTGGTGAACGCGTTCTGCACCTGGCCGGGGCCGGGCACCGTGTCGTCCTTCGGCAGCTCGAGCAGGCGGAGCGTGCCGTAGCCGTCGGCCACGGAGCCCGCCGTCGAGCCGGCGTCGGAGTCGGCCACGAGGTAGCCGGTCAGCACGTTGCGGCTGGCCTGCGCGCCCTGGACGCTCGCCGGGATGTACGTCGAGTAGAGCGAGTACGACGGCACGTCCTGATCCGGCGTCTGCAGCGTCAGGTAGTACGGAGGCTGCAGGCTGGTGCCGGTCGCGGCGGCCGTGGTCGCGGCTCCGCTCGTCGGGTCGTTCGGCGTCGCCCAGGCGTCCTCGCGGGAGTAGAAGGAGCCCGCGTCGGTGACGTGGTAAGTGCCGAGGACCGCGCGCTGGACCTTGAAGAGGTCCTCCGGGTACCGGACGTGGCTGAGCAGCTCGCCCGACATGTCGCTCACGGGCTTCACCGTGGTCGGGAAGATCTTCTGCCAGGTCTGCAGGATCGGGTCCTCGGTGTCCCACGCGTAGAGCGTGACGCTGCCGTCGTACGCGTCGACGGTCGCCTTCACCGAGTTGCGGATGTAGTTGACGTCGTCGGTCGGGAACTGCTGCTGCGTGTTCGTGTCGGCGATCGCCTGCGAGAGGCTCTGCACCTCCGAGTACGGGTAGTCGGCCGAGGTGGTGTACCCGTCGACGACCCACTTCACGCGGCCGTCGACGACGGTCGGGTAGGCGTCGGAGTCGAGCTTGAGGTACGGCGCGACCTTCTGGACGCGCTGCACGGGATCGCGGTCGTAGAGGATCTGCGAGTCGTCGTTCACGCCGTCCGAGAGGAAGATCTGCTCGGACTGGAACTTGATCGCGTAGACGAGCTTCTTGAAGACGTTGTCGAGAGCGGGGCCGCCCTCGCCGTCGAAGGTCGTGTAGGTCTGCTGCGCGCCGTCGGTGCCCGAGGGGTAGTCGAGCTCGATGTCGCGCGAGTCGTTGCCGCCCACGATCGAGTACGGCGGGGAGTTCTCGCCGAAGTAGATCCGCGGCTCGTAGTCGCCGAGGTCGCCCGTCGTCGGGACGCCGGACTCGATGAACACCGGCTCGCCGTCGGCCGAGCGCTGGTTGCCGTACGCGGCGACCAGGCCGTAGCCGTGGGTGTAGACCAGCGTCTGGTTGTACCAGGTCTGGTTGGTGCCGAGGCCGTTGAGGTTCAGCTCGCGGACGCCGACCACGGCGTCCTGCGTCGATCCGTCGATGGAGTAGCGGTCGACGTCGAGCGCGTTCTGCGTGTCGCCGAACTTGTAGTACTGGCGGAACTGCTGCAGCTGCGAGAACGCGTCGGTGACGACGGCGGGGTCGAGGATGCGGATGTTCGCGGTGGTCTCGGCGTCCGAGCGCAGGGCGCCCGGCTCCGCGTCCGTGGTCGCGTCGTAGGGGATGACGTCGACGTCGCTGACGCCGTAGGCCTGGCGCGTCATGTCGATGTTGTTCTGGATGAAGGGCTGCTCGAGCGTGCGCTCGTTGGGCTCGACCTGGAACTTCTGCACGATCCAGGGGTAGAGGGAGCCGACGAGCAGGCTCGACACGATCAGCAGCGCGGTGCCGATGACCGGGAAGCGCCAGCGGCCGATGAAGGCGGTGACGACGAAGAGGATCGCGACCAGCGCCGCGATGCCGGCCAGGATCTGCAGGCCCGGGATCGTCGCGTTGACGGTGGAGTAGGTGGCGCCGGTGATGCGGGGCCCCTGCTGCGCGAGCGTCGCGTACTGGTCGAGCCAGAGGCTGACCGCCTGCACGGCGAGGTAGAGGGCGGCGATGACCGCCAGCTGGATGCGCGAGGCCTTCGAGATGCGGATCTCGCGGCCGTTCACCCGGATCGCTCCGTAGAGGTAGCCGGTGGCGAGGGTCGCGAACGCCGAGATCAGCAGGACCGCCGACGCGAAGCCGACGATGCTCTGGTAGAAGGGCAGCTCGAAGAGGTAGAACGACGTGTCGAGGCCGAACTGCGGATCCGTGGTGCCCGAGGGCGTGCGGTTCCAGAAGGTGAGGCTCGTCTGCCAGCGGGTGGCGGAGGAGACGCCGGCGAAGAGGCCGAGCACCGCGGGGATCCCGAAGGTGGCCAGGCGCCGCAGCGGCTCCACGACCTGCTGGTAGCGGTCGATCTGCGAGTTGAGCTTCGCGTAGACCGGCCGGAGGCGGTACGCCAGCATCAGGCTGATGAACACCGGCACCGCCATGGCGACGAAGCCGATGACGAAGAGACCGCCCGCCGCCGCCCACTGCGTCGTGAGCACGGAGAGGAAGCCGAGCTGGTCGTACCAGAGGATGTCGGTGTACAGACCGGCGAAGACGAAGAACGCCACCACCAGGACGGCCACCACTACGACAGTGACGGCGAGGACGCTCCGTCTCTTCCGCGGCGGGGTTTCGGTTGCTGTGGAACTCACGTGAGGGCCTCTTGCTGTCGAGATGTGAGGGGAGGCCACCCATGCTATGCGACGGCTGTCCGGCTCACCTGGGCGTCGACCCGGGGTCGGCGGGTGGGATCAGTCGAGGGGAGAGGCGGTGCTGCAGTCCGGCAGCCCGGAGGTGTCGCCCGCGGCGATGCCCTTCAGGGCGGCGAGGGCGTCGTCGAGGGTCGAGACCGCGAGCACGTCGAGCCCGTCGGGGACGTGGCCGACGACCTCGTTGCAGTTGGTCGCGGGGGCGAGGAAGTACTCGGCTCCGGCGCCCTCCGCCCCGTAGAGCTTCTGGCGGATCCCGCCGATGGCGCCGACCTCGCCGGCCGCGTCGATCGTGCCGGTCCCGGCGACGCTCCGCCCGCCGTTGAGCTCGCCCTCGGTGAGCTTGTCGATGATCCCGAGGGCGAACATCATGCCCGCGCTCGGCCCGCCCACGTCGTCCAGCTGGATGTCGACCTCGAACGGGAAGTCGAAGGCCGCTCCGGGGAGGACGCCGATGACGGCGGCGCCGTTCGAGTCGCGCGGCGTGACCTCCACCTCCTGCCGGACGCCCTCGCGCTCGATGCTGACCTGCACCGGGGAGCCGGTGCCGAGGGTCTGCAGGGTCGCGCGCAGGGCGGTCGCGTCGGCGACAGGGGTGCCCGCGACCGCGAGGATCTCGTCCCCCGCCTCCAGGACGCCCTCGGCCGGGGAGCCCTCGGGCACCTGCACGACCGAGACGCGCTGCTCGACGGGGTAGCCGAGCTCGGTGAGCGCGGCGGCGATCGCCTCCTGCTGGGAGTCGGTCATCTCGGCCTGGTTCGCCTCGTCGCGCTCCTCGACCGTGGAGGAGGGAGGGAAGATCGCGTCGACCGGGACGACCGCCTTGGTCCTGTCGAACCAGGCGCTCGCGACCTCGACCCAGGTGGGCAGGCTCTGCGGGTTGCCGACGACCGACACGGTGAGCATGTCGAGCGTGCCGGCCGTGGGATAGGTGGTGCGGTCCGGGATCGAGATGAGGGGCACATCCTTGCTGCTGCCCAGGGTGTCGAACACGGGGCCGGGCTGCTCGATCACGTAGGGGGCGGGCGCGACGCCCAGACCGACCACGACGGCGACACCCGAGAGGAGGACGACCGGTCCGACCCACGGGCGGCGCGGGGAGGAGGAGGGGCGCGGGTCGTCGGAGAACAGCGACACGGGGGCCTTTCTGGCAACGGGTGGAGCGGCTCCGCCGGGATGTTCGCGGCGGGCGGAAGCGGGCTGGGCCCGAGCGGTGCTCTGCACGCCGAGGCCCCGGGCGCTCGGGCTAACGTAGCTTGCACGACTGGGAGTCGCGCCGGAACCGGCGCCCTGTGCAGGGCCGCGGAGGCGGTGCGGCGACCGGATTCAGGTGAGCGACGGAGGGCTGATCCCGATGGCCGATGGCGACAGTGCGGACCGAGCGGGCGGCGGCTCCGAGGACGAGTTCCGGGAGATGCTGCGGCAGTTCCTCTCGGGGAACGGCCCGGTCGACCCCTCGCAGCTCGCCGGAGCGGCAGGCCTGCCGAACGACCCGGTGGCCCTGCAGAACCTGCTCTCGCAGCTGCAGAGCGCGATGCAGCAGAACGGCGACGGCGGCGTCAACTGGACGCTCTCGCTCGAGCAGGCGAAGCAGCTCGCGCGCGCCGAGTCCGCGCCGGTGTCCGACTCCGTGCGGGCTCCGATCGACGCGGCCTTCGGCGTCGCCGCGCTCTGGCTCGACGAGGTCGCGTACGTCTCCGAGCTGAGCCGCACGCCGCGCTCGATCAGCCGCCTCGAGTGGATCTCCCTGACGATGCCGGTCTGGACCCAGCTCGCCGAGCCGGTGGCGCTGAGCATCTCGGACGCGCTGACCCGCGTGCTCCGCGAGCAGGCCCCGGAGGAGATGCAGGCGATGATCGCCGGTGCCGAGGGCATGATGCGCGGGATCGGCGGCACCCTGTTCGCCCTGCAGCTGGGCCAGGTCGTCGGGCAGCTCGCCGCCGAGGTCGTCTCGGGCGGCGACATCGGCATCCCGCTGCTGGAGGAGAACGACGCGGCGATCCTGCCGCAGAACGTCGCCGCGTTCGGCGAGGGCCTCGACATCCCGCTGGACCAGGTGCAGCTGTACCTGGCGGTCCGCGAGCTCGCGCACGCCCGCCTCTTCCGGCACGGCAAGTGGCTCCGTCTCGCCCTCATCTCGCAGATCACCGACTTCGCGCGCGGGATCAGCATCGACACCACCCGCCTCGAGGAGCTGGCCGAGGGCTTCGACCCGTCGAACCCCGAGGAGCTCCGCGACGCGATGACCTCCGGCGCGCTCATCCCGCCGAAGACGGAGGAGCAGCTCGCCGCGCACGGCCGCCTCGAGACCGTCCTCGCCCTCATCGAGGGATGGGTCGACGTCGTCACCGCGGCGGCGACCACCCGCCTGCCCAGCGCCGGGGCGATCGCCGAGACGGTCCGCCGCCGCCGCGCCTCCGGCGGCCCGGCCGAATCCGCCTTCGCGACCCTCGTCGGCCTGGAGCTGCGCCCGCGCCGCCTCCGCGAGGCCGCCGCGATGTGGCAGGCCGTGACCGACGCCGTCGGGCCCGAGGCCCGCGACTCCCTCTGGTCGCACCCCGACCTGCTCCCCGGCTCGGAGGACCTGGACGACCCGAGCGCGCTCGTCGCCCGGCTCACGGCCGAGGCCCGCGGCGAGACCCCGGAGCCCGACGAGATGGACCGCGCGCTGGAGGACCTGCTGAACGGCACGATGCCGCGCGAGGGCGACGGCGCCTCCGGAGACGCTCCGGACACGACCGACGACGCCGGCTCGCCGGACGACGACGACCGCGGCTCCTCCCCCACGGGCGACCGCCCCGTCTGACCCCCCGTCCGGCGCCCACCTGTGGACAACTCGCGCGGCGCCGGGCCGGTCTCGGCCATGATCGCCGGATGGTGCTCCGGCTCGATCCCCGACTCCCCCTGCTCTGGCGCTCCGCGACCGCGGTGCAGCTCGGCCTCGACCGGCCGCACGCGGTCCTGGACGGCGTCGGCTACCCGGAGGAGCTGCTGCTCGACGCCCTCCGCGTGGGCACCAGCGCCGGCACCGTCCGCCTGATCGCGGCGCGCGCCGGAGCGAGCGAGGCGCGGGTCGACGAGGTGCTCGAGGCGCTCCGGCCGGTCCTGCTGCGCAGCGTCGAGCCAGGCCCTCCCCCGTCACCGCGGGTCGTCGTCGAGGGGACGGGCGCGGCACCGGACGCACTGCGCACGCTGCTCCGGAGCGAGGGCTGCTCACTGCTCGCCGACGACGGGACGCCGGACCTCGCCGTGCTGATCGCCGACTTCGCGGTCGCCCCCGCCCGCGCCGCGCACTGGCTCGCGGCCGATGTGCCGCACCTGGCGGTGGTGTTCGGCGACGAATCGGTGCGCCTCGGACCCCTGGTGGAGCCGGGGTCCGGACCGTGCCTGCACTGCGCCGAGCGGGACCGGATGGACCTCGACCCGGATCGCGCGCGCCTCGTGATCCAGGTGCTCGGCCGCTCAGCCCCCACCCGCACGCCGCTCGCGAGCGCGGCGATCGCCGTGGCGGCCGCCGACGCCGTGCTGCGGCGGCTCCTCGCGGGCTGGCGAGGGCTCCGCGCGGCCGAGCGGGTCTACAGCGACGCATCCGGAGCGTTCACCGTGCGGGAGCGGGAGCCGCACCCCGAGTGCGCGTGCCGAGCTCTTCGAGGAAGCGCGACGGCTCCCTCCGCGTGACGCGGCCGACCGTCGAGCGCGCCCACGAGAGGCGCAGGCGCCGGCGGGCCCGGGTGATGCCGACGTAGAGGAGGCGCCGCTCCTCGTCGATCGCCTCGAGGCCGGCGGCGTACGAGATCGGCAGCAGGCCCTCGGCGAGCCCCATCAGGTGCACCGACTCCCACTCGAGGCCCTTCGCCGAGTGCAGCGTGGCGAGGGTGACCGCGCCGCGGTCCGGCTCGTGGTGCACCTGCTGGCGTGCGATCAGGTCGTCGGTGAACTGGCGGAAGGTCCATCCGGCAGGGGCCTCGTCGACGAGGCGGGCCAGCGTGTCCAGCGACTCCCACCGGTCGCGCACCGCACCTGGCGCCGACGGGGGCTCGGCGCTCCAGCCGAGCGAGCGGAGGACGTCGCTCACCGACTTGAACAGCGGCTCGCCGCTGATCGACACGGACGCCGCGCGCAGCTGCATCACGGCCTGCTTCACCTCGGGGAGGTCGAAGAAGCGCTTGCCGCCGCGCATGTGCGCGCTCACTCCCCGCTCGTGCAGGGCGTGCTCGATGACCGCCGACTGGCTGTTCGTGCGGAAGAGGACCGCGATGTCGGAGGGGCGCACCCCTGCCTCGATGTCGGCCGCGACCCGCGCCGCGATCCCGCGCGCCTCCGCGATGTCGTCCGGGTAGGCGTCGATCGCGGGCTCCGGCGCCTCGGCGGCGGCGACGGCGTGGAGCGAGAGGGCGCCGGGCCTGCCCCGCATGAGGCGGTTCGCGGTCTGCACGATCGGCACGGCCGAGCGGTAGTTCTCCTCCAGGCGCACCACGGTGGCGGCCGGCCAGCGGGACGGGAAGTCGAGGAGGTAGTCGGCCCGCGCACCCGCGAAGGAGTAGATGGTCTGGCTGGCGTCGCCGACGACGCAGAGGTCGCTCCGGTCGCCGAGCCAGAGCTCCAGGAGCCGCTGCTGCAGCGGCGAGACGTCCTGGTACTCGTCGACGACGAAGAAGCGGTACTGCTCGCGCACCTGCATCGCCATCGCGGGCTCGGACTCGAGCATCCCGGCGGTCACGAGCAGGACGTCCTCGAAGTCGATCTGGCGGCGCTGGTCCTTCAGCCCCTCGTACTCGTCCACGAGCGCGACCGTCTGCTCCAGGGTGAGCCGTCCGGGCAGGGGGCGCGTGCGGGCGGCGACGGCGTACTGCTCGAGCGAGAGGGCGGACACCTTCCGCCACTCGATCTCGGCCGAGAGGTCGCGGAGCGTCGCCGTGTCGAGCTTCAGGCGGAGCCGCTCGGCCGCGTGCCCGAGCAGGCGGGCCTTGCCGTCGAGCAGCTGGGGCATCGTGCCCCCCACCAGCTGCGGCCAGAAGTAGCCGAGCTGCGAGAGGGCGGCGGCGTGGAAGGTGCGGGCCTGGACGCCGCCGGCGCCGAGCACCCGCAGGCGCGAGCGCAGCTCGGCCGCGGCGCGGCTGGTGAAGGTCAGGGCCATGACGCGGCCGGGCGTGTAGACGCCGGTCGCCACTCCGTGCGCGATGCGGTGCGTGATCGTCCGGGTCTTGCCCGTACCCGCTCCCGCGAGGACGCAGACCGGCCCCAGCAGCGCCTCCGCAGCCTCGCGCTGCCCCTCGTCGAGTCCGTCGAGCAGGGTCACGCGATCGGGCCGTTCTCCAGCTCGCCTCCGTACCAGTCCTCGATCATCGCGCGGGCGATGGACGAGCGGCCGGGCAGCAGCACGGACTCGAGCGAGTCGTGCAGCTGCTGCCGGGTGAACCAGCGCAGCTCGACGATCTCCTCGCCGTCCGGGAGCAGATCCTCCGGGGACTGGTCCCCGGCGAGGCGGGCGGTGAAGCCGACCATGAGGGAGGCGGGGAAGGGCCAGGGCTGCGAGCCGAGGTACTGCGGGTCGACGACGCGCATGCCCGACTCCTCGCCGATCTCGCGGATCACGGCGGCCTCGAGCGACTCGCCCGGCTCGACGAAGCCGGCGAGCAGGGAGAAGCGGCAGGTGCCCCACATCGCGTTCGAGCCGAGGAGGAGGCGGTCGTCCGCGTCGAGGACGCAGACGATGATCGCCGGATCCGTGCGCGGGAAGACCTGGCTGCCGTCGGTGGGCGAGCGGCGGACCCAGCCGCCCTGCTCGACGACGGTCGGGTCGCCGTTGCGGGGCGAGTAGCCGTGCGAGGCGTGCCAGTTCGCGATGGCGAGAGCCTCGGTGAACAGGCCCGCGTCGCGGTCGCTCAGGCGCTCGGCGATCGGGCGCAGGCCGCTCCACCGCTCCTCGTCGGGCTCGAGTTCGGCGGCGGCCGCGTCGGTGAGGACGGTCGCGATGACGGGGGTTCCGACCGGCTCGCCGGGGGCCTCGGCGAGCGTGCGGCCGAGGTAGATCCGGAGGGTGCCGGCGGTCACGTCCTCGGGGCGGCGCAGGAGGAGGCGGTCGGCCTCGACCAGGGTCCGGTCGTGGTGCAGGACGAGCACGCGGGTGGCGGGATCGGCGAGCAGCTCGTCGAAGAGCGCGGGCCGCGAGCGTCCGACGCCGTCGCGGTCGGCCGCCTGTCGCGAGAGCGGGAGGCGATCGGCGAAGGGCAGTGACATCCGGGGCTCATTTCGTGACGGGGGCCGCGAGGACCGCTGTCGCGGGCCTTCGACGGCATCGGCGGGACAGCGCGTGGCGGCGGGCCGGCCGGGCACGAGCCGCCTACCCTGGAAACCATGGCCAGATCCCATCTCACTCTAGCCGCGCTGGCCACCTCGGCCGTCGAGGGCCTCGACGTCCGCTCCGCGCGCCCCTTCACCTCCTCGACGCACGGCGACTTCGACTCCGCCCTGCTGACGACGCGCGAGGGCGCCCGCCTCGTCGTGCGCGTGTCCACGTCCGCGCTCGCGGAGCAGGAGCAGCTCGGCGACCTCGTCGCGCTCCGGGCGCTGACCGCCGGCATCCGCAGCCGCCTGCCCTTCGATCTGCAGGAGAGCGTGGGTCAGACGCCGTTCGACGGCACCCGCGCGGTCGTCTACGAGTACCTCGAGGGAGATCGCGTCCTCATCGACGACGTGGCCGCGCAGAGCGGGCTCGCGGACTCGATCGGCCGGGCCGTCGGGGCGATCCACTCGCTCCCGGTGTCCTTCGTCCAGGAGGCGGGCCTGCCGATCGCGACCGCGCGCGACAGCATGAACGAGACGGTCGCGGTGATCGAGCGCGCGGCCGACACCGGCCACGTCCCGGCGGCGCTCGTCGCGCGCTGGGAGTCGGCCTCCTCCGACGAGGCGCTCTGGCAGTTCGACCCGACCGTGGTGAACGGCTCGATGACCGCCGACTCCTTCCTCCGCTCGGGCGACGTCGTCGCGGCCGTGCTCGGCTGGGCGGCGCTGCGGGTCGGCGACCCGGCGCGCGACCTGCACTGGCTGCTGAGCGCCCCGGGCTCGGAGACGGCGCTCTCCGCCTACTCCCGGATGCGCGCGGGAGCAGTGGACCGCACGATCCGCCAGCGCGCCCAGCTCTACGCCGAGCTCGAACTCGCCCGCTGGCTGCTGCACGGCACCGAGACCGACGACTCCGCCATCGTGGACGACGCGGTCGCCATGCTGGACACGCTGGTCGACAGCGTGCTCGGCGACCTCTCCGCGCCCCTCTCGACCGACACCGGCCCGGTGCTGGAGGTCTCGGAGGTCGAGGAGCTGCTCAACCGCACGCCGGGAGCCCGCACGGGCTCCTCCGCTCACGGCCGCGGGCTCGCTCCCGTCGCCGAGGAGAGCGACTCCGCGAGCTCGCGCTCGGAGTAGAACCGCTCGGGCCGCAGCACGAGGTCGTCGGCGACGAAGTAGAACACGGCGTCGACGCTCTCGAGCGGCACCCCCCGCCAGCGCGAGTAGGCGAGCCGGTACAGCGCGAGCTGGAACTGCTTGAGCTCGAGGTCGGCGGCGTCCTTCGGCGCCCGCCCGGTCTTCCAGTCGACGATCTGCACGCCGTCCTCCGTCGGGTACACCGCGTCGAGCTTGCAGACGACGACGTGGCCGGCGAGCTGGAGGTGGATCTCGATCTCGACCGCCTCCGGGCGCCGGTCGGCCCACTCCGAGCGCTCGAAGGTGGCGATCAGGGCGTCGAGCCGCTCCTGCTCGACGCTCGCGGGGCCGGCGTCGTCGAGCTCGTCGGGGAAGGTGTCGACCGCCTCCGCCCCGCCCTGGACGCCGAAGCGGTTCTCGACCCAGGAGTGGAAAGTCGTGCCGAGCCGGGTCTGCCGGTAGGGGCGCTCCGGCATCGGCCGGCGCAGCTGCGCCGCGACCTCGTCCGGCGTGCTGACGATGTCCTTGAATCGGGAGGCGGGGATGCGGGTGGGCAGCGGCGTGCGCTCGCCCCCGGCCAGCCGCACCGCCCGCTCGGCGAGCAGCAGGCGGATGTCGTCGCCGCGCGCCCCGAGCAGAGCGGGCTCGGCGCTGCGGACCCGGGCGGCGGCGGCGCGGACCCGGTCGCCGCGGGAGCCGAGCGGATCGTGGGGCCAGCGGAACGTGCGCGGGGCCCGCTCGAGCGGGTTCTCCTCGTTCGCGGGCTCGGTCGGCAGCGGCGGGATCGTGCCGGCCTCCTCGAGGTCGCGGAGGAAGACGCCCGGTCCGCGCGGCTTGGCCTGGCCGGCCCACCACGAGCCGCTGAGCAGGAGGTGGTGACGCGCCCGCGTGACGGCCACGTAGGCGAGACGCCGCTCCTCCGCCTCGTTGCGCTCGCGGAGGGTGTCGCCGAACGCTCCGATCGCGTCGACGACCTCCTTCTGCGTGCTGCAGCCGCGCCAGGCGAGATCGGGGAGCTCGGCGGCGTCGCCGCGGAACGCGTAGGGCATCGCGCCCAGTCTGACCCACCCGCGGAAGCCCTCGACCGGCGTGCCGGGGAGCTCGCCGTCGACCATCCGCGGGACGGCGACGAGGTCCCACTCCAGACCCTTGGAGCCGTGGATCGTCAGCAGCTGCACCGTCCCCGGTTCCGGGTCCTCCGGTCGCGGGGCCAGGCCGTCGCGCTTGTCCGCGAGGACGAGCCAGCGGAGGAATCCGCGGAGAGAGGAGCCGGTGCCGGCGCCGCGGTCGTCCGTCTGCAGGTACCCGGCCACCGCCTCCCGGAAGGCCTCGAGGTTGGCGCGGCCGTCCCCGCGCGACTCGTTCGCCTCGACCTCGATGTCCAGGCCCAGCTCCTGCTCGACCAGGGTGACGAAGTCGAGGAGGTCGAGCCCGGCCCGGGCGCGCAGCCGGGCGAACAGGGCGCCCGCCTCGTGCAGGCGCCGCAGGCCCTCGGCGCTGAATCCGCCGAGCGCGGAGTGGTCGATCCGCCCGTCGTCGCCGGGGCGGCGCGCCGCGATGAAGTCGAGGGCCTCGACGATCGAGCCGCCCTCGCCCTCGGTGACGGACGCGCGCATCCGCTCGCGCACCTCCTCCGGGAGCAGCCGGTGGGCGTGGTCGCGCGCCGCGAGCCACGAGGCGAGGTCGCGCAGCGCCTTGAGGTCGCGGACGCCCAGACGCCAGCGGGCGCCGGCCAGGAGGCGGACGAGCTCGCTGCCGGCGGCCGGGTCCTCGACCACGGTGAGCGCGGCGACGAGGTCGGCGATCTCGGGCTGCCGCAACAGGCCCCCGATGCCGAGGATGTGGTACCGGACGCCGTGCTTCGCCAGCGCGGCGGCGAAGCGGTCCATGTGCGCGCGCACCCGGAAGAGCACCGCGGCCGACGGCGGCTCGGCGCTCTGGCGCAGGCGCCCGGCGAACCAGGCGGCGACGTCGTCCGCCTCCTCCTCGATCGTCTCGGGGAAGGTGAGCTCGACCGGGTGCTCGGAGGCCTGAGGACCCGCGCTCAGCGTGTCGACCGCGACCGCGCTCCTCGCCGACAGCGGCTCCACGATCGCGTTCGCGGCGGTCAGCACGCGGCGGCCGTTGCGCCAGCTCGTGCTGAGGGAGAAGCGGCCCGCTCCCCCGAAATCGGTGCCGAAGCGGCCGAGCCCCTCGGCGCTCGCACCGCGCCAACCGTAGATCGACTGGTGCGGGTCGCCCACGGCCATCACTCCCTGCCCGGCGAAGAGCCGCGAGAGGAGGCGGGTCTGCAGCACGGAGGTGTCCTGGTACTCGTCGAGGAGCACCACCCGGTACCTCGCGCGGTGCTCGTCCACGATCCGCGGCACCCTGTCGACGATCCGCAGCGCGAGGGCCACCTGGTCCGAGAACTCGACGAAGCCGCGCTCGGCCTTCGCCTCCTGGAACCGCTCGGCGAGCGCCGTCAGCACCGGCAGCGCGCCCACGGCCTGCAGCGCCTTCTCGAGCTCGCGGTAGAGCCCCGAGCCGCTGCCTCCGCGCGGCAGCTCGCCCAGGCGGAGGAAGTCCTCGGCGAACGCGGCGACCGCGGCCGGATCGGCGAGGTTGTCGGCGAGGTCGTGCGCGAGCGAGACGACGAGGTCGGTCAGCCGGTCGATGCCCGCCTCCACCTCGAGGATGCGCGGATCGGCCGTGTCGGCCACGACTCCCCGCGCGAGATGCCAGGCGGAGGCCTCGGAGAGCACGGTCGCATCCCCCTCGCGGCCGATCAGGGCTGCGTTGTCTCGGAAGATCGTGTTCGCAAAGGCGTTGTAGGTCGAGACGGTGGCGGCCTCGAACGGGTCGGGCGCCGACTGCCCGGGCGCGAGCGGGAGCAGGCCCGCCGCGCCGAGCTGGTCGATCCTCCGCCCGATGCGCTCGCCGAGCTCGGCCGCCGCCTTGCGGGTGAAGGTGAGGCCGAGCACCTCCGACGGCGCCGCGTGGCCGTTCGCGAGGAGCCAGAGGACGCGGTTCGCCATCGTCTCGGTCTTGCCGCTGCCGGCACCGGCGACCACCAGGGCAGGCTCGAGCGGCGCCTCGATGACGGCGCGCTGCTCGGCGGTGGGCGGGCGCAGGTCGAGGCGCTCGGCGATGGTCAGGGCGTCGATCACGGCAGCTCCTCCTCGAGGACGGCGGAGGGGTCGGGGTCGGCGGGGCCGGAAGGATCGGCCGGCGCATCGGGACCCGGCTCCTCGGAGTCCTCCAGGTCCTCTGTCTCGTCGGCCTCGTCGATCGCCAGGAGTCCGTCCCCCGGGACCTCGGGCACCGCGTGGATGCGGTACCGCAGGGCGTCGCCGGGGGAGAACGGGGTCGCGTCGAGCAGGCCCGAGAAGCCCGCCGCCGCCATGCCCAGGGCCGCGGCGCGGACGCGATCGCGCAGCCGCTCCAGCTCCTCCTCGCCGAAGCGCTCCTGGACCACCTCGCGGTACGGCTTCCCGCGCACGCCCGTCGCCACGAAGAGCAGCTTCGCGCCTCCCCCGTCGGCCGGGTCGGCCGCCTCGATCGCCCCTTCGGCGACGGCGAGCTGATAGCTGCCCAGCTGCGCGTGCTCGGCGATGTCGTCCTTGCGGGGGGTGCTGCGGCCCGTCTTGAGATCGACGATCGTGACGGAGCCGTCGGCCGCGCGCTCGACGCGGTCGATCGAGCCCCGCACCCGGGCGGGCGGGACGTCGAGCTCGAACTGCTGCTCGCGGCCGAGCACCACGCCTCCCCCGCGCTCGAAGTCGGCGAGGTAGCCCGCGAGGCCGTCGATCAGCCGCCGTGTGACGCGCTTCTGCCGCTCCCCCAGCCAGGGCGACTCGAAGACCAGCTCGGGCCACCGCGACTCGAGAGCCGCCCACAGCTCCTGCGGATCGGGCCGCTCGGCGTTCTCGAGGACCCAGTGCACGAGGGTGCCGACCCCCATCGCCGTGCTCGTCGTGGAGCCGGAGACGGCGTCGACGAACCAGTCCAGAGGGGACCGCTCGAAGGCCTCGAGGCGGCTCGGCGAGACGGAGACGGGACGCTCGGGGTCGCCGACGTCGAAGAGCGGCTCCGTGGTCGAGGGCTCGAGCACCCCGGACCAGGAGGAGGGGTCGGCGCCGGGGACCTCCGCGAGCGCCAGGGCGCTGAGCCCTCGGATGGCGGCGGGAGCCTCGGTCGAGTCCGGTGTGGTGGCGGTCCGGCGCAGCGCCGCCACCGCCCCGCGCAGCGTGAGCGGCACCGCGGAGGCCGGATCGAGCCGCGGCGCGTCCGGCGGGGTGAGCCGGAAGAAGAGGGAGGGCGTCTCGTCCTCGCCCGCGACGGCGCTGAGCACCAGCTGCCGCCGGGCGCGGGAGGCGGCCAGGGCGAACATCCGGAGCTCGTCGTCGAGAGTGGCCTTGCGGGCGTCGAGCGGC
>NZ_PSVU01000005.1:74921-95734 GCF_002932515.1 Rathayibacter sp. AY1D5 | reverse complement strand
CGGCGCCGCACCAGGAGGAGGAGCGTGACCGCGGTCAGGAGCATCGCCATCGACTCCGCGTAGGCGAGCTGCATCAGCGGCGAGGTCGGCGCCACGCAGAACAGCAGCACCGCCGTCAGCGACTGCGACTCGCCGAGGGAGTGCCGGAAGAGGCGGTACAGGACGAGGCAGGCTCCGGCTCCGCACAGGACGGAGACGGTCACGGCGGCCGGAGCCCAGGTGAGGCCGGTGACCGCCATCAGCGCCTTCACGACCCCCGGGTAGAGCGGCATGAAGGCCCAGGCGTTCTCCCCCACGTGGCCGTCCTGCGTGATCGGCAGGAAGCCGGGGTACCCGGTGGCCGCGATGATCTCGTACCAGCGGCCGTCCCACATCGACGCGAAGGCCGAGTAGGACGGGGAGGGGCCGGTCCACGGGTTCGCGAGCTGGTGCGCAGCGAACTGCAGCAGGATCACCGTCGTGACCACGCGGGTCGCGATGTACACCAGGAGGACCCGCGCCCACCACGGGACCAGGCGCAGGCGGAGGCGGAGTCGGACGGGGACGGCCGTGGCGCTCGCGCTCACGAGGACGCGGTCAGCCAGCGGCGGAGGCCCTCGGCGCACTCGGTGATCTCGTGCACCGCCACGCGCTCGTCGTCGGCGTGGGCCCGGAGCGGGTCGCCCGGTCCGTAGTTGACAGCCGGGATGCCCATGGCGGAGAACCGCGCGACGTCGGTCCAGCCGTACTTGGGCTTCGCCTCGGCTCCGACGGCCGCGAGGAAGGCCTGGGCCAGAGGTGCGTCCAGCCCCGGGCGGGCGCCCTCGGCCAGATCGTCCACCCTCACCTCGAACCCCTCGAAGAGCTCCTCGAGGTGGGCGAGCGCCTCCTCCCCGGACCGGTCGGGGGCGAAGCGGTAGTTGACCTGCACCGTGCAGAGGTCCGGGATCACGTTGCCCGCGACCCCGCCGGTGACGCGCACGGCGTTGACGCCCTCGCGGTACACGAGGCCCTCGACCTCGACCTCGCGCGGTACGTAGGCGGCGAGGCGGTCGAGGATCGGCGCCGCCGCGTGGATCGCGTTCTCGCCGACCCAGCTGCGGGCGGAGTGGGCGCGGACGCCGCGGGTGACCACGTCGACCCGGAGCGTCCCGTTGCAGCCGCCCTCCACTGCTCCGCTCGTCGGCTCGCCGAGCACGGCGAAGTCGGCGGAGAAGAGGTCGGGGCGGTGCCGGGAGAGCCGACCGAGGCCGTTGAGATCCGCTGCGACCTCCTCGTTGTCATACCACATCCAGGTGATGTCGACGGCCGGATCGGAGAGCTCGGCGGCGAGGACGAGCTGCACCGCCACTCCGGCCTTCATGTCGACGGTCCCGCGGCCGACCAGATGCTCGACGCCGTCGATCGTCTCGGCGACGACGGGCAGGTTGCCGTTGACCGGCACCGTGTCGAGGTGCCCGGCGATCACGACGCGCTGGGCGAGGCCGAGGTTCGTCCGCGCCACGACGGTGTGGCCGTCGCGGATGACCTCGAGGTGGTCGTACTGCTCGAGCGCCCACTGCACCGCGTCCGCGATCTCGAGCTCGTCGCCCGAGACGGACGGGATGTCGCAGAGGATCCGCGTCAGGGCGACCGGATCGGTGCGCAGATCGAGCGGAGGGGCGGTGGTCGGATCGGCCATGCGCCCCAGGGTAGCGGCCGGACGCTCCGCGCTACCCTGATCGGCATGACCCTCGAGCACTCCGCAGACTCCTCCGCGCCCGCCTCCGCCTGGGGATACGGGCTCGCCACCGTGGCCGACGACGGCACCGTCCTCGACACCTGGTTCCCGGAGCCCCGCCTCGGCACCATCCCGGCCGGCCGCGACCCCTGGATCGTGCCGGCGGAGTTCGAGGAGCAGGCCGGCGAGGATCCGCGCCGCGAGGTCCGCATCGACGTGGTCACGCTGCAGATCGACGTGCAGGCGCCGCCCGCCTCCACGTCCGACGCCTACCTGCGGCTGCACCTGCTCTCGCACCTCCTGGTCCGCCCGAACGAGGTGAACCTCGACGGCGTCTTCGCCCACCTGCCGAACGTGGTGTGGACGAACGCCGGTCCGGTCTCGCCGGAGTCGTTCACCCGCCTGCGCCCCTCGCTCCGGCGCCACGGCATCCAGGCCACCGGCATCGACAAGTTCCCGCGGCTGACCGACTACGTCACCCCGGCGAAGGTGCGCATCGCGGACACCTCGCGCGTCCGCCTCGGGGCGCATCTGGCACCCGGCACGACGGTGATGCACGAGGGCTTCGTCAACTTCAACGCCGGGACCCTCGGCAGCTCGATGGTCGAGGGGCGCATCTCGCAGGGCGTCGTGGTCGGCGACGGCTCGGACATCGGCGGCGGCGCCTCCATCATGGGCACCCTCTCGGGCGGAGGAGTGCAGCGCATCTCGATCGGCGCGCGGGCCCTGCTGGGTGCGAACTCGGGCATCGGCATCTCCCTCGGCGACGACACCGTCGTCGAGGCCGGCCTCTACGTGACCGCCGGCACCAAGGTCGTCGTGGTCGGCGGAGCGCCGCGCGCCGACGGCGCCCCGCAGACCGTGAAGGCCGTGCAGCTCTCGGGCGTGCCGAACCTGCTCTTCCGCCGCAACTCCCTCACCGGGGCCGTCGAGGTCCTCCCCCGCACCGGCGCCGGCATCGAGCTGAACGCCGCCCTGCACGCCTGAGGACGGGCGTCCGGCGCCGCCGGGCCCAGCAGGCGGCACCCCGGGACGAACCGTGCTGATCGAGTCCGCGGCGACCACGCCGCTCTGCGTCCCGCCTCGAAGAAGCGGTTCGAGCCTCGGACGGCCGACGAGAGGCGGGTGCGCCGCACGGCGAGAGCCCGCCCCCGGCGGGGACGGGCTCTCGGGGACCGGTCAGCGGTCGTTCGGCCAGTGGCGCTCGGGCGAGCCCATGTAGAGCTGCTGCGGGCGGCCGATCTTGGTCTGCTTGTCGGTGTTCATCTCACGCCAGTGGGCGATCCAGCCGGGCAGGCGGCCGATCGCGAAGAGCACGGTGAACATCCGGGTCGGGAAGCCCATCGCCTTGTAGATGACGCCCGTGTAGAAGTCGACGTTCGGGTAAAGGCGCCGCTCCTTGAAGTAGTCGTCCTCGAGCGCGAGGGCCTCGAGCTCCATCGCGATGTCGAGCAGCGGGTCCTTCACGCCGAGGGCCTGCAGGACCTCGGAGGCGCTCTCCTTGACCAGCTTCGCGCGCGGGTCGTAGTTCTTGTACACCCGGTGGCCGAAGCCCATCAGGCGCACGCCCTCCTCCTTGTTCTTCACCCGCTCGACGAACGTCGACACGCTCTCGCCCGACTCGCGGATCCGGCCGAGCATGGTGAGCACCGCCTCGTTCGCTCCGCCGTGCAGAGGGCCGAACAGGGCGTTGATTCCTGCCGAGACGGAGGCGTAGAGGTTCGCCTCGGTGGAGCCGACGAGGCGGACGGTCGACGTCGACGCGTTCTGCTCGTGGTCCTCGTGGAGGATCAGGAGGCGGTCGAGCGCCTTCGAGAGCACCGGGTCGACCTGGTACTGCTCGGCCATCGTTCCGAAGTTGAGGCGAAGGAAGTTGTCGACGAAGCTCAGCGAGTTGTCCGGGTAGAGGAACGCCTGGCCGATCGCCTTCTTGTGGGCGTACGCCGCCATCACGGGCAGCTTCGCCAGGAGGCGGATCGTGGTGAGCTCCACCGCCTCCGGATCCTTAGGGTTGGAGCTGTCCTCGTAGTACGTCGACAGGGCCGAGACCCCGGCCGAGAGCACCGACATGGGGTGCGCGCTGTGCGGGAGCGCGTCGAAGAAGCGCTTGAGGTCCTCGTGGAGGAGCGTGTGGCGGCGGATGCGCTCGTCGAAGCCCGCGAGCTCGTCGGCCGTCGGCAGCTCGCCGTAGATGAGGAGCCAGGCCACCTCGAGGTAGGTCGCGTTGGTGGCCACCTCCTCGATCGGGTAGCCGCGGTAGCGGAGGATCCCCTGGTCGCCGTCGATGTAGGTGATCTGCGACTTGGTCGCCGCCGTGTTCACGAAGCCGTAGTCGAGCGACATGAAGCCGGTCTGCTTCGACAGGGTCGAGAAGTCGATGCTCGAGGAGCCGTCGACGCTGCGCAGGACCGGGAAGTCCGCGGTGCGGTCGCCGAAGGTGAGCGTGACCTTCTCGGGGAGCTCCTGCTCCGCCGGCGCGGGAGGCGGCGTCGTGGCGCTCCCGGTCGCGGGCTCCGTGGAGCCCACCGTCGCGGTTCCGTCGCTCTGCGTGCCGGATTCGGTCACAACGCCTCCCAGGTCGTCGCGGTCGCACCCCGGAAGCGCTCGCGCGGAGCGGGCGGCGCCGGGTCTGGATCGTGGTGCAGCCGGGGCCTCGCGAGGCGCCGTCGACCGAACCACATACAGCCTATGGGCAAAGCGGGGGCACTGTGACATCGCCCAGCGCTGGGGCCGGGGCCTTGTCGGAACCCCCCAGGATCGGCCGGGTCGAGCGCCTCAGAGGCCGCCGAACAGGCGCTCGACGGCCGCGTCGATCCGCTCGTCGGAGGCCGTCAGCGAGAGGCGCACGTGCTCGGGGAAGCCCTCCCCGTAGAAGACGCCGGGGCCCGCGAGGACGCCGAGGCGGGCGAGCCGGTCGATGGACTCCCAGGCCGGGCGGCCCTCGGTCGCCCACAGGTAGAGGCCGGCCTCGCTGCGGTCGATCCGGAAGCCCGCGGACTCGAGGGCGGGCCGGAGGCGGTCGCGGCGGGAGCGGTAGCGCTCCTTCTGCGCGGCGACGTGCTCGTCGTCGGCGAGGGCGACGATCATCGCCTCCTGCAGCGGACCGGGCACGATCATGCCCGCGTGCTTGCGGACGGTCACCAGGCGCGCGATCAGGGCCGCGTCCCCGGCGACGAAGGCGGCGCGGTAGCCGGCGAGGTTCGACTGCTTGCTCAGCGAGTAGACGCCGAGGACCCCGGTGCGGTCCTCCCCCACCACGCGCGGGTCGAGGACGCTCGGGATCGGCTCGTCGGCCCAGCGGCCGTCCCAGCCGAGCTCGGCGTAGCACTCGTCCCCCGCGATCACAGCGCCCAGCTCACGGGCACGCGCGACGGCGCGCTGCAGGGCGGGCACGTCGAGCACGGCGCCATCGGGGTTGCCGGGAGAGTTGAGCCAGACCAGGCGGGTCGTCACAGGCCACTCGGCGGGGTCGTCGGAGGCGAGCGCCTCGGCGCCGGCGATCGCCGCGCCCATCGCGTACGTCGGGTAGGCGGCGCGCGGATGCACGACCACGTCCCCCTCCCCGAGTCCGAGGAGGAAGGGCAGCCAGGCGACGAGCTCCTTGGAGCCGATAGTCGGCAGGACCTCGTCGATCCCGAGGCCCTCGACTCCGCGCCGCCGCGCGTACCAGGCGGCGATCGCCTCGCGCAGAGCGGGGGTGCCCACGGTCGTGGGGTACGCGTGCGAGTCAGTCGCGCGGGCGAGCGCGTCGCGGATCGGGGCGGGCGTCGGGTCCACCGGCGAGCCGATCGACAGGTCGACGATCCCGCCGGGGTGCTCCGCCGCCGTGCGGGCGAAGGGCGCCATCAGGTCCCAGGGGTAGTCGGGCAGCGCGCCGAGGGCCATGGGAGCGGCCTCAGTGACTCTGCGGAGGCAGCGCCGCGATGACCGGGTGGTCCTTCGCGATCACGCCGACCTTGGCGGCTCCGCCCGGGGAGCCGATCTCGTCGAAGAACTCGACGTTGGCCTTGTAGTAGTCGGACCACTCCTCGGGGAGGTCGTCCTCGTAGTAGATCGCCTCGACGGGGCAGACCGGCTCGCAGGCACCGCAGTCCACGCACTCGTCCGGGTGGATGTAGAGCGAGCGCTCGCCTTCGTAGATGCAGTCGACCGGGCACTCGTCGATGCAGGCGCGGTCTTTGACATCGACGCACGGAAGTGCGATCACGTAGGTCACGGTGCTCCAGGTCCCTTCGAACAGTGTCTCTATCGTACGGGGGCCGACGGGGCGTCGGCGTCCGCGGGCCGCGGGGCGGCGGCGGGAGCGGCCGCCCGCAGCCGCGGCCACGCGATCACGACGAGGGCGATGAGGGCGGGGAGGAAGGTCCAGGCCACGCCGAGGCCGTTCGCCGGGACGAGGACGGATCCGCCGGTGCTGCGCAGGGCGAGCAGCCCGATCATCCCGAGCAGGCCCATCGCGGTGCAGAACGCGACGAACCGGTCGATGAGCACGAGGCGCAGCCCGAGCAGGAGCAGCAGCACGCCGGCGAGGGAGGCGGCGAGGCCGACCGGGAGGACGACACCGCCGACCGACACGGTGCTCTGATGGGCGACGGTCGTGATCGCCCCGACCACCGCGCCGACCAGGACTCCGGCGACGCCCGACAGCACACGCGATCCGAGCGTCGGACGCTCCTCCGGCAGCGGCGCCGGACGGCCCGCCTGCGCGACCGGGCGGAAGCGCTCGATGCGGCCGATGGGGAACGGCGGACCGCTCGAGAGCCGGGCCTCGTCGCCCTCGACCACCAGCTGCGTCGCGTGCGCCTCGAGGGCCGCGCGCTTGCGGGCGTGGTCCTCGGCGGACAGCTCGATCACGACGTCCCCGGGGAGGGGCGGGGCCGCGTCGGGGAGGACGGCGAGGAAGCGCAGGCCCAGGCGCTCGGCGGCGCGCTCGGCGACCCGGGCGGTGCGGACGTGGTCCGGGTGGCCGTAGCCGCCGCCCGCGTCGTACGACAGCACGACGCCCGCGTCGACCTGCCGCAGGACAGCGACGAGATCGGCCACCTCCTCGTCCTCGGACGCGGCGGTGAAGGACGCGGGATGCACCGGCTCGAGCGGCACCGGGACGCGGCCGGGTCCCCACTGCATGCCGGAGTCCCGGTAGACGCGCGGAGCGAGGCCGGGTGCGCGGGCGCCCGCCTCGCCGAGGAAGCGGTGGTCGGCGACGCCGAGGGCCGTCAGGGCGACGACGAGCTCGGTCGTCCGATGCGCGGCCAGCTCGGCCGAGCCCTCGAGCGGAGCGAGGTCCTCGGGGATGACCTCGCCGCACTCGCCCCGCGTGGCGGTGACGACGGTGACGGAGGCGCCCTGCGCCACCAGCTGCGCCAGGGTCCCGCCCATGGTGATCGTCTCGTCGTCGGGGTGGGCGTGCACCGCCACCACCCGCTCCGCTGCTGCGTCCCGGCCCGCGTCCACTCTCCGCCTCTCGTCCTGCGCGGCCTCCGCTGCGGGCGCTTCTGGACAGCGACCGGGCAGCGGACTACAGTCGACCCGGGTTAGGCAAGGCTTACCGAACAACGGAGCCCCGCCGACCGGATCGACTCGGGGCGGGAGTCGCCCCCTCCTCGTCCACCATCGACCAAGAGAACACGCGTGCTCGCAAACTACCTCATCGGCCTCCGCGAAGGCCTCGAAGCCGGCCTCGTGGTCGGCATCCTCGTGGCCTACCTGACCAAGCTCGGCCGGCGCGACGTGCTGCCGCGGCTCTGGACCGGCATCGCCGCCGCGATCGCGATCTCGCTCGTCACCGGTGCGATCCTCACTTGGGGCCCCTCGACCCTGTCGTTCCAGGCTCAGGAGCTCATCGGCGGCGGCCTCTCGATCCTCGCGGTCGGCCTGGTCACCTGGATGATCTTCTGGATGGGCGCGAACGCCCGCAGCATGAAGGGCGACCTCGAGTCCCGGCTCGACGGCGCCGTCGCGGGGTCGGCCCTCGGCATCGTGGTCCTCGGCTTCATCAGCGTCGGCCGCGAGGGCATCGAGACGGCGCTCTTCGTCTGGGCGAGCGTGTCCTCGAGCACTGCGGGGTCGGGATCCAGCGCGTGGGTCGGCACGGTCGGCGCGATGCTGGGCATCCTCAGCTCGGTCGTCATCGCGTACCTGATCTTCCGGGGCTTCGTCCGGATCGACCTCGGGCGCTTCTTCACCTGGACGGGCGGCTTCCTCATCCTCGTCGCGGCCGGCGTCCTCTCCTACGGCGTCGGCGACCTGCAGGAGGCGTCGCTCCTGCCCGGCTGGGGCACCCCGCTGTTCTCGCTCGGCCCGATCCTCCCGCCGCCCGTGACCGCCGTGGTCGGCGGCCTCTTCAACTACACGCCCGAGCCGACCGCTCTGCAGTTCGCCGCCTGGCTGCTCTACCTCGTCGTCGTCGGCGCCCTGTTCGTCCGCCAGGTCCGCCTGCGCGGTCCGCGACGGGGCAGCGCGGCCCCGGTCGCCGCTCCCGCTCCCACCTCCGTCTGACCCGCTCCGGCACCGCCGGCGCACTCGCCCCGATCCAGGAGAAGCATGTCCTCGCGCGCTCGTCCCACCCTCCCCCGCGTCACCCTCGGCCTCGTCGGCGCCGGCGCCCTGGCGCTGATCCTCACGGGCTGCGTGCCGAACACCCCCGCGTCCTCCTCCTCCGCCGCGCTCGACGTCGCGATCAGGGACGACGCCTGCGAGGTGTCGACGGCGACCGCCGAGGCGGGAGCGGTGACGTTCTCACTGACCAACGGCGGCTCGGACGTCAACGAGTTCGAGATTCTGGCCGAGGACAAGCTGCGGATCGTGGGCGAGAAGGAGAACGTGACCCCGGGCCAGAGCGTCTCCTACGTCGCTCAGCTCGAGCCGGGCACCTACTACACCGCCTGCAAGTTCCAGCAGGTCGGCGCCCCGGTCGGGCTGAGCGAGTTCACCGTGACCGGTGAGGCCACCGCGCAGTCGGCGGACGAGAAGGCGGCGACGGAGGCGGCGGTCACCAACTACGTGGCGTACGTGAAGTCGCAGGTGGGCGAGCTGCTCCCCGCGGTCGCCGAGTTCGCGCAGGCCTACGAGGCCGGCGACGACGAGAAGGCGCGCGGCCTCTTCGCGTCGACCCGCGTCTTCTACGAGCGGATCGAGCCGACCGCGGAGGCGTTCGGCGACCTCGACCCGCGCATCGACTACCGCGAGGTCGACGCCGTCGCCGAGGGCCTGGACTGGACCGGCTTCCACCGCATCGAGAAGGACCTGTGGGCCCCCGCGGAGGGTGCGCTCAACTCCGACGGCACGAGCGCGCTCCTCGACTGGGCGCCCTCCACCCCCGAGCAGCGCGCGCAGTTCGGCCAGGGCCTCGTCGACGACGTGCAGAGCCTGGCCGACCTCGTGAACGCGCCCGGCTTCACCGTCTCGGTGGGCGACATCTCCAACGGCGCCATCGGCCTGCTCGACGAGGTCGCGGCCGGCAAGATCACGGGCGAGGAGGACTGGTGGTCGAGCACCGACCTCACCGACTTCGCCGCGAACGTCCAGGGCGCGGAGGTGGCGTTCGGCAACGTCGAGCCGATCGCGACCGCCAGCGGCGACGAGGGCGCCGACCTCACCGGACGGATCACGCAGCGGTTCTCCGAGCTCGACGCCCTGCTCGCGCAGTACGGCTCGATCGACTCCGGCTTCGCCGCGTACTCCACCGTCACCGCGGAGCAGAAGAAGGAGCTCTCGGATGCGGTCAACGCTCTCTCCGAGCCGCTCTCGCAGCTGACTCACACGGTGCTGGGCGTCGAGGAGCCGGCCGCGTAGTGGGCGCCGAGCAGCACGAGGGAGCCCGGCCGACGGATTCCGAGCAGCCCGCCGACGAGCCACGCCGCCTCTCGCGGCGCGGGCTGCTCGGCCTCGTCTCGGCGGGGACGGCCGGGCTGGCCGCCGGAGTGGGCGGCACGGTGGCCGTCACGTCGTCCGCGAGCGCGACGGCCTCCTCCGCCCCGCGCACCGTGCCGTTCTTCGGCGCGAACCAGGCGGGCATCACCACCGCCGCGCAGGACCGGCTGCACTTCGCCGCGTTCGACCTCGCCGCGGGCACCACGCGCGAGGACCTCGTCGAGCTCCTGAAGGACTGGACGCTCGCCGCCTCGCGGATGACCCAGGGCCTCGAGGTCGGCGAGACCGGCGCGGTGGACGGGCCGGACACGGCTCCCCCGGAGGACACCGGGGAGGCGCTCGGGCTCGACGCCGCGTCGCTCACCGTCACGGTCGGCTTCGGACCCACCCTCTTCACGGACGAGTCCGGCGCCGACCGCTTCGGCCTCGCCGACCGCCGGCCTCCGCAGCTGCAGGCCCTGCCCCGCTTCCGCGGCGACGCGCTCGTCCCGTCGGCCGGCGGCGGCGACCTCTGCATCCAGGCCTGCGCCGACGATCCGCAGGTCGCCGTGCACGCCATCCGCAACCTGAGCCGGATCGCGTTCGGCCGGGCCTCGCTCCGCTGGTCGCAGCTCGGCTTCGGCCGCACCTCCTCGACGTCCACCGCCCAGGCGACTCCGCGCAACCTGTTCGGCTTCAAGGACGGCACGGCGAACGTGAAGTCCGAGGAGGCCGACGCCGTAGAAGAGCACGTCTGGGTCCCCTCCTCCGACGGCCCCGCGTGGATGGTCGGCGGCAGCTACCTGGTCGCGCGGAAGATCCGGATGATCATCGAGACGTGGGACCGCAGCCAGCTGGGCGAGCAGGAGCGGGTCATCGGCCGCAGCAAGGGGTCCGGAGCCCCGCTCTCGGGCGGCACGGAGTCCACCGAGCCCGACTTCGCAGCGGCCGGCGCCACCGGTGCCCCGCTGATCGATCAGGAGTCGCACGTGCGCCTCGCGCACCCGAGCGTGAACAACGGAGTGCGGCTCCTGCGGCGCGGCTACAACTTCGTCGACGGCAACGACGAGCTCGGACGCCTGAACGCCGGGCTGTTCTTCCTCTCGTTCCAGCGCTCCCCGGAGCAGTTCGTCACCGTGCAGCGGAACCTCGCGACGGACGCGCTGAACGAGTACGTGAAGCACGTCGGCTCGGCCGTGTTCGCGGTGCCGCCCGGTGCTCGCGACGAGACCGACTTCCTCGGCTCCGGCCTCTTCGCCTGATCCCTGAGAGGACCCGCACTCCGTCCCAGGATCCGGCGGGCGCACTCCACGGCGCGCCGGAGCCTGCGCCCGTAGCGTCGTCGGCGATGTCCGGGAACAGTGCGAGAAGCGGCCTGACCAAGCGCGAGCGCCAGGAGCTCGCCCGAGCGCAGGCGCGGGAGCGCCGCGAAGCCGAGAGGCGCCGGCGGCGCCGGAACCGGCTGCTCGGGCAGGGCGGAGCGGTCGTCGGGCTCCTCGCGGTCGTGGCCCTGGTCTGCTGGAACGTCTGGTCGCAGCAGGAGGTCGCGAGCGCCGGCCCGGCGAACATGCTCAGCGACGGCATCGTCCTCGCGGGCGACGGCTCGGCCGTGACGGCGACGACGACCGCGGCGATCGCTCCGGGAGCCTCCCCCGTCCCGACCGACGAGAGCGCCACGCGGGCGGGCGGAGTCGTCGCCGTCGACCTCTACGTCGACTACCTCTGCCCGTACTGCGGGCAGTTCGAGAAGGCGAACGCCGAGCAGCTGCAGTCGTGGTTGACGAAGGGGGCGATCACGCTCGAGATCCACCCGGTGGCGATCCTCGACTCCTCCTCGGCCGGCTCCGAGTACTCCAGCCGGGCCGCGAACGCCGCGGCGTGCGTCGCCGACGAGGATCCGGACCGCTTCCTCGCCGTGAACGCGGCGCTCTTCGCGCAGCAGCCGGCGGAGGGGACGACGGGCCTCGACGACGACGCTCTGCGGGCGCTGGTGACCGGAGCGGGCGTCACCGACGACGACGTCCTCGCCTGCATGACCGCGGGCGAGTTCCGGCCCTGGGTGAAGGCCGCGACCGAGCGGGCCACCTCGCTCCCCCTCGCGAACTCCTCGCTGCCGACGCTCGAGTCGACGCCCACCGTGCTGGTGAACGGCGAGCAGTACACGGGGAAGCCGGACGACGCGGCGGCGTTCGTCTCCTTCGTCACCTCGACGCTCGAGGCGGAGTCCTCGACCCCCTCTCCCTCTCCGAGTCCGGCGGGCTGATCCGGACCGCGAGGGACGGGATCGGCGCTGCACGCTGCAGCACCGGGCGGAGACGACGAGACCGGCCGGAGCATCGCTCCGGCCGGTCTCGTCGTAGGCGGGCGCCGAGGCGCCCGGGGCTCAGCCCTGCTTCTTGAGGCGGCTCGTCATGCGCGCGCGGGCGTTAGCATCGAGCTCCACCTTGCGGATGCGGACGACCTCGGGGGTGACCTCGACGCACTCGTCCTCGCGGGCGAACTCGAGGCACTCCTCGAGCGTCAGCTGACGCGACGGCGTCATCGACTCGAAGGTGTCGGAGGTGGACTGACGCATGTTGGTCAGCTTCTTCTCCTTGGTGATGTTGACGTCCATGTCGTCGTTGCGCGAGTTCTCGCCGATCACCATGCCCTCGTAGACCTCCTCGGTGGGGTTCACGAAGAAGGTCATCCGCTCCTGGAGCGCGATGATGGCGAACGGGGTGACGACGCCGTTGCGGTCCGCGACGATCGACCCGTTGTTGCGGGTGACGATCGCGCCGGCCCACGGCTCGTAGCCGTGCAGGATCGCGTTCGCGATACCGGTGCCGCGCGTGGTGGTGAGGAACTCGGTGCGGAAGCCGATCAGGCCGCGCGACGGGACGATGAACTCCATGCGGACCCAGCCGGTGCCGTGGTTCGACATGCCGTCCATGCGGCCCTTGCGGGCGGCGAGGAGCTGCGTGATCGCGCCGAGGTACTCCTCCGGAGCGTCGATCGTCAGGTGCTCGAAGGGCTCGTGCGTCTTGCCGTCGACCTGGCGGGTGACCACCTGGGGCTTGCCGACGGTCAGCTCGTAGCCCTCGCGGCGCATCTGCTCGACGAGGATGGCCAGCGCGAGCTCGCCGCGGCCCTGGACCTCCCACGAGTCGGGACGTCCGATGTCGACGATCTTGAGCGACACGTTTCCGATGAGCTCGCGGTCGAGGCGGTCCTTGACCATGCGCGCCGTGAGCTTGTGGCCCTTGACCTTGCCGACGAGCGGCGAGGTGTTGGTGCCGATCGTCATCGAGATCGCCGGGTCGTCGACCGTGATGGCCGGCAGCGGGCGGATGTCCTCGGGGTCGGCGATGGTCTCGCCGATGGTGATCTCGGGGAAGCCCGCGATCGCGACGATGTCGCCGGGGCCCGCGGACTCGGCCGGGTAGCGGTCGAGCGCCCTGGTGATCAGCAGCTCGGTGATGCGCGCGTTGGTGTGGGTGCCGTCGTGGTGGACCCAGGCGACCGTCTGCCCCTTCTTGATCGTGCCGTTGAAGACGCGGAGGAGGGCGAGGCGGCCGAGGAACGGCGACGCGTCGAGGTTGGTGACGTGGGCCTGGAGGGGCGCGTCGTCGTCGTAGGTCGGCGCGGGGATGTGCTTGAGGATCGCCTCGAACAGCGGCTCCAGGTCCTCGGCGTCCGGCAGCGTGCCGTCCTCGGGCTTGTTCGCCGAGGCGCGGCCGGCCTTGCCGGAGGCGTAGACCACGGGGACGTCGAGGATCGCGTCGAGGTCGAGGTCCGGCACGTCGTCGGCCATGTCGGAGGCGAGGCCGAGGAGCAGGTCCTGGCTCTCGGCGACGACCTCGTCGATGCGCGCGTCGGGGCGGTCGGTCTTGTTGACCAGGAGGATGACGGGGAGCTTCGCCTCGAGCGCCTTGCGCAGCACGAAGCGGGTCTGGGGCAGCGGGCCCTCGGACGCGTCGACGAGGAGGCAGACGCCGTCGACCATCGACAGGCCGCGCTCGACCTCGCCGCCGAAGTCGGCGTGGCCCGGGGTGTCGATGACGTTGATGGTGATGGGACCGTCGCTCGCGTGCTTGCCGCTGTACGAGACAGCGGTGTTCTTCGCGAGGATCGTGATGCCCTTCTCGCGCTCGAGCTCGTTGGAGTCCATCGCGCGCTCGTCCACGTGGGCGTGCGCGTCGAAGGAGTTCGTCTGCTTGAGCATGGCGTCGACCAGCGTGGTCTTGCCATGGTCGACGTGGGCGACGATCGCGACGTTGCGCAGGTCGGAGCGGGTGGCACTTGCCATGGATACGGACTCGTCTCGTGTTCTCGTGCAAAAGGGGGACCATCCATCGTACCGCAGCGAGGCGTCCGCACGGCGAAGGGCCCCGGATCCCCGCTCCGGAGGGCTCCGAGGAGCGCTCCAGGCGGGGCCGGGGCCCTGGTGACGGTCGGTCAGACCGCGAACTCGATGCCGGCGCCGGGGATGGCGTCGAGCAGCTCGCGGGTGTACTCCTGCTGCGGCGAGTCGAACACGGTGTCCGTCGGGGCGTGCTCGACGATCCTGCCCTTCTGCATCACGCAGACGTCGTCGGCGATCACGCGGACCACCGCCAGGTCGTGCGTGATGAACAGGTAGGTCAGCCCGAGCTCGGCCTGCAGGTCGGCGAGGAGGCGGAGGATCTGCGCCTGGACGAGGACGTCCAGAGCCGACACGGCCTCGTCGAGCACCACGATCTCCGGCTTCAGCGCGAGTGCGCGGGCGATCGCCACGCGCTGGCGCTGGCCGCCGGAGAGCTCGTTCGGGTAGCGGCTCGCGATCACGCGCGGGAGGGACACCTGGTCGAGCAGCTCGAGGACGCGCTCGCGCTGCGACGTCCGGTCGCCGACCTTGTGCACCCGCAGCGGCTCCGAGATGGTGTTGCCGATGTTGTGCAGCGGGTCGAGCGAGCCGTACGGGTCCTGGAACACCGGCTGCATGGAGCGCCGGAGCGCCAGCATGTCGCGGCCCTTGAGCTTCTCTGTCCGGCGACCGGCGATCGAGATCGCTCCGGACGTCGCCGTCTCGAGGCCCAGCACCAGGCGGGCGATCGTCGACTTGCCCGATCCGGACTCGCCCACGAGCGCCGTGGTGGTGCCCTTCGGGATCGAGAACGACACGTTGTCGACGGCGGTGAAGTCCTCGGCCTTCAGGCCGCCGCGGCGGATCTTGAAGACCTTCGTGAGGCCGTCGACCTCGATCATCGGGGCGCCCGAGGCGACCGCGCCGGCGTGGTGCGCGGCGCCCGCGCCGACCAGGTCGACCTCGCGCACGGCCTCCGACTCGCCGGGGACCGACTCCACGGCCCGACCGGCCGTCGACTGGATGCGGCGCGACGCGAGGCTGGGCGCCGCCGCGATCAGGCGCTGCGTGTAGGGGTGCTGCGGGTTCTGCAGCACCTCCACCGAGGCGCCGGACTCGACGATGCGGCCCTTGTACATGACGATGAGCTTCTCGGCGCGCTCGGCGGCGAGGCCCAGGTCGTGCGTGATGAAGAGCAGCGCGGTGCCGTCGGTCTTCGTCAGAGTCTCGAGGTGGTCGAGGATCCGGCGCTGGACCGTGACGTCGAGCGCCGAGGTGGGCTCGTCGGCGATCAGCAGCTGGGGAGCCGCGGCCAGGCCGATGCCGATCAGCACGCGCTGGCGCATGCCGCCCGAGAACTGGTGCGGGAACTGCTTGAGGCGCTTCTCCGCGTCGGCGAGGCCCGCGTTCTGCAGGACCTCGATCGCCTTGGCGCGCACCTCCTTGCGACCGGTCGCGAGGCCGTTGGCCTTGATGGTCTCCTCGACCTGGAAGCCGACCGACCACACGGGGTTCAGGTTCGACATCGGGTCCTGCGGGACGTAGCCGATCCGGCGGCCGCGGATGTCCTCGAGCTCGGTCCTCGTCGCCTTCGCGAGGTCCTTGCCGTCGAACAGCACGGAGCCGGCGGTGACCTGGCCGGTGCCGGGGAGCAGGCCGATGATCGCGGCGGCGGTCGTCGACTTGCCGGAGCCCGACTCCCCCACGATCGCGACGGTCTGGCCGTGCTCGATCGTGAGGCTCACGCCGCGGAGGGCGGGGACCAGTCCGCTGCCGGTCTGGAAGCCGACCTCGAGGTCGGTGACCTCGAGCAGCGGCCCGTGCGGTGCGTTCGGTGTCGTGGCGGTCATCGGAGGGCCCTCGCCTTCGGGTCGAGCGCGTCGCGGAGCGATTCGCCGAGGAGGATGAAGCTCAGCACCGTGACCGTCAGGGCGATCGACGGGTAGATCAGCGTCTGCGGGTTGGTGCGCAGATCGCGCTGGGCCTGGCTGATGTCGTTGCCCCACGACATGACCGAGCCGGGCAGGCCGACGCCGAGGAACGACAGCGTCGCCTCCGCGGTGATGGCCGCGCCGAGCGAGATCGTCGTGACGACGATGACGGGAGCGATCGAGTTCGGCAGCACGTGCCGGAACAGGATCGCCATGCGGGAGAGGCCGGTCGCGGTGGCGGCGCCGACGAAGTCGGCCTGCTTCACGCGGAGGACCTCGGAGCGCAGGACGCGCGCCGTCGTCGGCCAGGCGAACGCGCCGATCGCCAGGGCGATGACGAACACGTTCCGGTAGGCCGAGAAGACGGACATGATGACGACCGCGGCGAGGATGTAGGGGATCGAGAAGAAGATGTCGCCGAGGCGCATGATCACGGTGTCGACCCAGCCGCCGAAGAAGCCGGCCAGAGCGCCGCCGATGACGCCGGAGACCGTCGTGATCACGATCACGATGAGGCCGACGGTCAGCGACGTGGACGTGCCGTGGATGATCCGCGAGAAGACGTCGCACCCCTGCTTGGTGTAGCCGAGCAGGCTGCCGTCGCCGGGGCCCTGGTTGCTGAACGAGAGCGCGCACTGGCGGGGGTCCACCGAGGTGAACAGGCCCGGGAACAGCGCGACGGCGATGATGACGAGGATCAGGACGCCCGAGATCCAGAACATGGGCCGCTTGCGCAGGTCGCGCCACGCGTCGGTCCAGAGGTTGCTGGGCTTCTCGTCGAGGCTGACGGCGTCGACCGACGCGATCGGCGTCTCCTCGAGCGGGGCCACGAAGTGGTCGATGCGGCGGGCCTTCTGCGCGCCGCCGGTGGACTCATTTGGCATAGCGGATCCTCGGGTCGAGTACGGCGTAGAGCAGGTCGACGAGGATGTTCACCACGAGGTAGAACAGCACCATGACCGTGACGAAGGAGACGACGGTCGGCCGCTCACCTCGGATGATCGCCTGATAGAGCGTGTTCCCGACTCCGGGAACGTTGAAGATGCCCTCGGTCACGGTCGCGCCGACGATCAGGAGGCCGAAGTCGGCTCCGAACTGCGTCGTGACCGGGATGAGCGAGTTGCGCAGGACGTGCACGGGGATGACGCGGCGTCGCGAGAGCCCCTTGCTGTACGCGGTGCGGACGAAGTCCGAGCCGGCCGTCTCGATGACCGAGCCGCGCGTGAGGCGGATGGCCGACGCGACCACGAACAGGGCGAGCACGATCGCGGGCAGCAGCAGCCTCTGGAACGACGCGTCGGCTCCGACGGTCGGAGGGAACCATCCCAGCTGGATCGCGAAGAAGGACTGCGCGATGAAGCAGAGCACGAAGATCGGCACCGACACGAGCAGGAGGCTGACGACCAGGGCGCTCGCGTCGAAGAAGCTGCCCTTGCGCAGACCGCTGATGAGGCCGATGGTCAGCGCGACGACGATCTCGATGACGATCGCCATCATGGCGAGCGTCAGGGTGACCGGGAAGGTGCGGGCGAGGATCTCGTTGACGGACTGGCCGGAGAACGAGATGCCGAAGTCGCCGCGGACGACGCCTCCCAGGTAGTACAGGTACTGGACGAAGAAGGGCTCGTTCAGGTGGTACTGCTCCTCGAGGCGGGCGAGGAGTGCGGGGCTCGGCGTCTTGTCGCCGAAGAGCGACAGGAGCGGGTTCCCCGGCATGGAGAAGACCATGAAGTAGATGAGGAACGTGGTGCCGATGAGCACGGGGACGGCTTGCAGGATGCGTCGGACGATGTAGGCGAGCATGTCAGCCCAGCCGGTTCCGGAGTCGCATGGATGGGGACCTCATTCGATTGTGACCGAAACAGGGCGCTCCGCCCGTGCCGTGACCTGGTGGCCGACGGCACGGGCGAAGCGCCCCAGTGGTTCGAGCTTAGTTCTTGGTGATCTCGTAGTAGAGCGGCACCGAGTTCCAGCCGAACTCGACGTTCGACACGCCCTCGCCGTAGCCGCCGGTCACGTTCGCGTACCACAGGGGCAGCGACGGGAGGTCCTTCAGGAGGATCTCCTGGGCCTGCTGGAACGTCTTGTTCGCAGCGTCGGCGTCGGCGTCCGACAGGCCCTGCTGGAGCAGGGTGTCGAACTCGGGGTTCGAGTAGTCGCCGTCGTTGGACGAGGCGCCGGTCACGTAGAGCGGTCCGAGGAAGTTGTAGAGGCTCGGGTAGTCGGCCTGCCATCCGGTCCGGAACGCGGTCTCGATCGAGCGGTCGACGATCTTGGTGCGCGCCTCGGCGAAGGTCGGGTACGCGTCGCCCTCGGCGTCGATGCCCAGCGTGTTCTTGATCGAGTTGGTCACCGCGTCGACCCAGCCCTGGTGGCCGCCGTCGGCGTTGTAGGCGATCTTGAAGGTGCCGTCCCAGGGGCTGATCGCGTCGGCCTGAGCCCACAGCGCCTTGGCCTCGTCGGGGTTGTACTCGAGCACGTCGGCGCCGGAGAGGGCGTCGCTATAGCCGTCGATCACCGGGGAGGTGAAGTCGGAGGCCGGGGTGCGGGTGCCCTCGAAGATCACGTCGGTGATCTCCTTGCGGTCGAAGGACATCGAGATCGCCTGGCGGCGGAGCTGGCCCTCCTCGCCGTCGAAGTGCGGGAGACGGCCCGGGATGGTGAAGGACTGGAACACGGCCGAGGGCTGGTTCACGGCGCGGTCGCCGAGGTCGCTCTCGAAGGTGCCGAAGGCGGAGTCCGGGATCTGGTCGATCACGTCGACGTTGCCGCCGAGGAGGTCGGCGTAGGAGGCGTCCTGGGTGGCGTAGAAGACGATCTTCAGGCCGCCGTTCTGGGCCTCGCGGGGGCCGGTGTACTCGTCGTTCTTGACGAGCTCGATCTGGACGTCGTGCTGCCACGCGTCGTCGCCGTCGAGCTTGTACGGGCCGTTGCCGATCGGGTTCTCACCGAAGGCGGCCATGTCGTCGAACGCGGCGGCGGGCAGCGGGTAGTACGCCGAGTAACCGAGGCTGATCGGGAAGTCCGACTGCGGGGACTTGAGAGCGACGGTGAAGGTGGTGTCGTCCACGGCCTTGAGGCCGGTGAGCTCGCTGTCCTCGGTGTCGCTGAAGCCCTCGAAGTTCGAGAAGAACGACGCGCTGAGCTGGTTGTTCGACAGCTTGGCGCCGTAGTTCCAGGCGTCGATGAACGAGGTGGAGGTGACCGGGTCGCCGTTCGTGAAGGTCAGGCCCGACTTGATTGTGATCGTGTAGTTCTGCGCGTCGTCCGACTCGATGGACTCGGCGACGTCGTTCTCGGGGGCGCCCTTGGCGTCGTAGTAGACCAGGCCCGCGAAGATCTCGTCGAGGATCTTGCCGCCGCCCACCTCGTTGGTGTTCGTCGGGATCAGCGGGTTCTGCGGCTCGGAGCCGTTCGTGGAGATGATCGCGGCGGCGTCGCCTCCCGATGCACCTCCGCCCGAGTCGTTCGAGCTGCTGCAGCCGGCCAGGACCAGCGTGCTCGCGGCGACGAGCGCCAGAGCCCCGAATCCGTAACGTCTGATGTTCACTATTCCTCCAGTGATGTGGGGGCGCGCGAGAAGTGGTTTCCCTGACGCGTGGAGTGCCGTGCGCGTGGCGACGGCGGCGGCGCACGAGACTGGTGGCCGTCGCGCGGATGCCTTCAACGAGACTATGTATTCGCCCGCTATCTGCACAAAAGCATGTGGCAACCGTTACACAGCGGTAACCGGGAGGTGGAATCCTTGCGCTGTTCTGCACGAAACGTGCGTACCGGGCGGCCGTCGCGCAACACATCGACTTCAGAGGAGACGCACGGAGTGTCCACCGACCTGTCAGGATCCGCGCCCGGACGGCGCCGGATCCGCATCGAGATCCTGCTGGTCCTCGGGCTCTCGCTGGGCGCCTCCGCGGTCTACTCGGTGGTCTCCATCGCCAACCGGCTCACCCGCTCGACCGCACTGGCCGACCAGACCGCGACGATCAACGGCGCCCTCAGCGACCGCCCGGGCTTCGACCTCGTCTACCAGCTGCTCGCGCTCTTCTTCGACCTGGTGCCGGTGGCCCTCTGCGCGTTCCTGCTCTGGCAGAGCTCGGGCCGTCCGCTCGGGCGCCTGGGGCTCGACCTGCGCCGGCCGTTCGCGGACCTGGGGACCGGGACCGTCCTCGCGGTGGCGATCGGCGCGCCGGGCATCGCGCTGTACGCCGTCGGACGCGCGCTGGGCATCACCGTGGCGGTGGTGGCCTCGCCGCTGGACGCGTACTGGTGGACGGTGCCGGTGCTCGTGCTCTCCGCGATCCGGGCGGGAGTGCAGGAGGAGGTCGTCGTGATCGGGTACCTCTTCGCCCGCCTGGGCGATCTGGGCTGGGGGCGGTGGCGGATCCTGGTGACCAGTGCGCTGCTCCGGGGCAGCTACCACCTGTACCAGGGCATCGGGCCCTTCATCGGGAACGTGGTCATGGGCCTGGTGTTCGGACTGTTCTACCAGCGCTTCGGACGCACCCTGCCCCTGGTGATCGCCCACTCGATCATCGACATCGTCTCGTTCGTCGGCTACCCGCTGGCCGTCGCCCTCTGGCCCGAGCTGTTCGCGCCGCCGGCTCCGCGGCCGTGACGACGGACCGATCGCATCCGAGGAGCCGCAGGACCGCGCCGCGGCTCTCCACTGCCGCGGCGTGACACCTGCACGGTGGAGCTGCTCGCTCGTCGCGACTCCGTCGAGCCCTGCCGGCACCTCCACCACGCGTTCCACACGGTCGGGCTCCCTCGTGCATCGGAGTCGCCGTGCGCCGTTCCCCCCGGATCGGGAGGACTGCGCCCCACTCCGCGCCTGTGCGGGACCGACGGTGTCCGCAACCGAGGGTGGGAGATGAGAGGACGGGCTCGAGGCTCCGTTCCTGCTCTCTCACCCTCGGTTGCGGACGAGCGCGTGCGGGCGGATCAGGCGAAGGCCTCGATGGGCGGGCAGGCGCAGACGAGGTTGCGGTCGCCGTAAGCCTGGTCGATC
>NZ_PSVU01000005.1:0-74824 GCF_002932515.1 Rathayibacter sp. AY1D5 | reverse complement strand
TCACCCTCGGTTGCGGACGAGCGCGTGCGGGCGGATCAGGCGAAGGCCTCGATGGGCGGGCAGGCGCAGACGAGGTTGCGGTCGCCGTAAGCCTGGTCGATCCGGCGGACCGGCGGCCAGTACTTGCCGCGCACCAGCGAGCGGACCGGGTAGACGGCCTGCTCGCGGCTGTAGGGGTGCGTCCACTCCTCGGCCGTCAGGCACTCGGCGGTGTGCGGGGCGCCGCGCAGCGGGTTGTCGTCCACCGGCCACTCCCCCGAGCCGACGCGGTCGGCCTCCGCCCGGATCCCGATCATCGCGTCGATGAAGCGGTCGATCTCGGCGAGGTCCTCGCTCTCCGTCGGCTCGACCATCAGGGTCCCGGCGACGGGGAAGCTCATGGTCGGGGCGTGGAAGCCGTAGTCGACGAGGCGCTTGGCGACGTCGTCCACGGTCACTCCGGTCGCCGCCGTCAGCGGACGGATGTCGAGGATGCACTCGTGGGCGACGAGCCCGTTGTCCCCCGTGTAGAGCACCGGGTAGTGCTCGCGGAGGCGCGCGGCGACGTAGTTGGCCGAGAGGACGGCCGCCCCGGTCGCGGCCCGCAGGCCCCCCTCGCCCATCATCCGGGCGTACGCCCACGAGATCGGCAGGATGCCGGGGCTGCCGTAGGGCGCTGCCGACACCGGTGCGCCGCCGTGGACGATCCGCTCGCCCTGCGTGCCCACGCCGTGCTCGAGCCGCTGCGCGAGCGGGTGACCGGGCAGGAACGGCGCGAGGTGCGCCTTCGCGGCGACGGGACCGACGCCGGGACCGCCTCCGCCGTGCGGGATGCAGAACGTCTTGTGCAGGTTGAGGTGCGAGACGTCGCCGCCGAAGTCTCCGAAGCGGGCGAAGCCCAGAAGCGCGTTGAGGTTCGCGCCGTCCACGTACACCTGTCCGCCGGCCTCGTGGACGAGGCGGCAGATCTCGGCGACCTCGTGCTCGTAGACGCCGTGGGTCGACGGGTAGGTGATCATCAGCGCGGCGAGGGAGCCCGCGTGCTCGGCGATCTTCGCCCGGAGGTCGTCCAGGTCGACGTTGCCGAGCTCGTCGCAGGCCACGACGACGACGCGCATGCCGGCGAGGACCGCGCTCGCGGCGTTGGTGCCGTGGGCGCTCGAGGGGATCAGGCAGATCGTGCGGTCCTCGTCGCCGTTCGACCGGTGCCAGCCGCGGATCGCCAGCAGGCCCGCGAGCTCGCCCTGCGAGCCGGCGTTGGGCTGGAGCGACACGGAGTCGTAGCCCGTGAGGTGGGCGAGCCACCCCTCCAGCTGGTCGATCAGCGCCAGCGAGCCCTGCACGTCCGCCTCGGGGGCGAACGGGTGCAGGTCCGCGAACTCGGGCCAGCTGACCGCCTCCATCTCGGTGGCGGCGTTGAGCTTCATGGTGCAGGAGCCGAGCGGGATCATGCCGCGGTCCAGCGCGTAGTCCGAGTCGGCGAGGCGCTTGAGGTAGCGCATCATCGAGGTCTCGCTGTGGTGGCTGCTGAAGACCGGGTGCACGAGGAACGGCGTGCGGCGGTCGAGCTCGGCGGGGATACTCCGCGCGGAGCCGCTGAGGAAGCCGAACGACGAGTCCAGCTGCCCGACGGCGGTCGCGACGGCGATCACCTCGAGGTCGGTGACCGTCTCGTCGATCGACACCGAGACCGTGTCGGCGTCGACCAGGCGCACGTCGAAGCCGGCCTGGCGGGCGCGGGCGACCGCCGCCTCCGCGCCGCCGGGCACGACGACCGAGACGGTGTCGAAGAAGTCGGCGTGCCGGAGGGAGTGGCCCCGGTCGAGGAGGAGGCGCGCGAGGAGCGCGGCCCGGCCGTGCACGCGCTCGGCGATCGCGGCGAGCCCGTCCGGCCCGTGGTAGACCGCGTACATCGCCGCCATGACGGCCAGGAGGACCTGCGCGGTGCAGATGTTCGAGGTCGCCTTCTCGCGGCGGATGTGCTGCTCGCGGGCCTGGAGGGACAGGCGGTAGGCGGGGTGGCCGTCCGCGTCCTGGCTGACGCCGACGAGGCGGCCGGGCAGCTGGCGCTCGAGTCCCTTGCGGACGGCGAGGTAGCCGGCGTGCGGTCCTCCGAAGCCCAGCGGGACGCCGAAGCGCTGCGTGGTGCCGACCGCGACGTCCGCGCCGAGCTCGCCCGGCGAGCGCACCAGGGTCAGCGCGAGCAGGTCGGCGGCGACGACGGCCAGGCCGCCGTGGGCCTTCACCGCGGCGAGCACCGCCGACGGGTCCCAGAGGTGCCCGGACGCGCCGGGGTACTGCACGAGGGCGCCGAAGCACTCCGGCACCTCCTCCGCGGCGGTGCGCGAGAGAGGGAGCTCGACGATGCGGATGCCGACGGCCTCCGCGCGGCCGCGCAGCAGCGCGAGGGTCTGCGGGAGAGCGTCGGAGTCGACGACGAAGACGTCGGTGCGCGCCTTCGAGGCGCGGCGCGCGAGCAGCATCGCCTCGACGACGGCGGTGCCCTCGTCGAGCATCGACGCGCCGGCCGTGTCGAGGCCGGTGAGGTCGGAGACCATCGTCTGGAAGTTGATCAGCGCCTCCAGGCGCCCCTGCGAGATCTCGGGCTGGTACGGCGTGTAGGCCGTGTACCAGCTGGGGTTCTCGAGCACGTTGCGCTTGATCACGGCGGGGGTGTGCGTGCCGTAGTAGCCGAGGCCGATCATCGGCCGACGCACCGTGTTCTTCGCGGCGAGGGCGCGCAGCTCGGCGAGCGCCTCCGTCTCGGTGGCCGGAGCGGGCAGCACCCGCGGGAGGTCGCGGACCTGGATCGACTCGGGGACGGCGGCGGTGACGAGCTCCTCCACGGAGTCGTAGCCGAGAGCCGCGAGCATGGTGCGCTGCGCGTCGGCGTCGGTCCCGATGTGGCGGGACTCGAAGGCGCCGGGGGTCCTGGTGGCCGCCATCTACTCGCCGACCAGCTCGGTGTAGGCGGCGGAGTCGAGGAGGCCGTCGGGCAGGGCGTCGAAGCGGACCCGGATCAGCCACCCCTCGCCGAACGGATCGGAGTTGACGAGCTCGGGGCTGTCGACGACGGCCGTGTTGGCCTCGAGGACCTCGCCGTCGACGGGGGCGAACAGCTCGCCCACCGACTTGGTCGACTCGATCTCGCCGACGACGCTGCCGCCCTCGACGCGGGCTCCCGCCTCGGGGAGCTCGACGAAGACGACGTCGCCCAGCTTGTCGGCGGCGTAGGCGGTGATGCCGACGGTCGCGACCTCTCCGTCGACCCGGATCCACTCGTGGTCGGAGGTGTACTGCAGCTCGGTGGGCACGGCCATGTCAGTTCTTCTTTCTCGAGTAGAAGGGGAGCTCGGTGACGGTCATCGGGAGGCGCGTGCCGCGGATGTCGACGGCGAGCGCCGTCCCGGGCTGCGCGGAGGCGGGGGCGACGTAGGCCATCGCGATCGGGACGCCCAGGGTCGGCGAGAGGACGCCGCTGGTGACCACTCCGACCTCGTCGTCGCCGGAGAGGACGGTGTAGTCGGCGCGGGCGGCGCGGCGGCCCTCGCCGACGAGCCCGACGAGCACAGGAGCTTCTCCGGAGGGACCCTCCTCGCTGGCCGCGCGGCCGACGAAGTCGATCGGCTTCCCGAAGGCGACGACGCGGCCGAGGCCGGCCTGTGCGGGGAAGACGTCGCGGGAGAGCTCGTGGCCGTAGAGCGGCATGCCCGCCTCGAGGCGGAGGGTGTCGCGGGCGGCGAGGCCGGCGGGGACGAGGCCCGCTCCGGCGCCGGTCTCGGCGAGAGCCTGCCAGAGCGCGGGAGCGGAGTCGGGCGAGACGTAGATCTCGAAGCCGTCCTCGCCTGTGTACCCGGTGCGCGCGATCAGGATCGGGTGCGCCTCGAAGGTCGCGGGCACGGCGCGGTAGTAGCGCAGCTCCGCGAGCAGGCGGGCGGCGTCGTCCGTGTCGAGCACCGACTCCGCTCCCCGCTCGGTCTCGACGGCGAGGCCCTGGACGTTCTGCAGGATCTCGAGCGAGCGCGGGCCCTGCAGCGCGATGAGGGCGACGTCGTCGCTCTCGTCGAACAGCTCGCACTCGAACATCGCGGTGCGGTCGCGGAGCGTCTCGACGACGATGTGCCGGTTGGCCGCGTTCGCGACGACCATGAAGCGGTCCTCGCCCGTGCGGTAGACGACGAGGTCGTCGATCACGCCGCCCGTGCGCTCCAGGAGGAGGGTGTACTTCGCGCGGCCGGCGGCGACGGCCGAGATGTCGCTCGCCAGCGCGTAGTCGAGGGCGTCGACCGCCTCGGGGCCGACGACGAGGATCTCGGCCATGTGCGAGAGGTCGAAGAGGCCGGCGGCGGTGCGCACGGCGTGGTGCTCGGCGAGATCGCCGGAGTAGCGGACCGGCATCTGCCACCCGGCGAAGTCGGTGAAGGACGCGCCGGCGGCGACGTGCACCTCGTGCAGGGGCGAGTAGCGGGCTTCGGGGCTGGTCGTCGGGGTCTCGGACATGAGTTCTCCATTTCGTCGCAGTGCTGGACTCGCGCCGCGTTCGCGGCAGAGCACAGCAGTGCCGTGGGAACTCCCCCTCTGTCGTGGAGCCTGAGAGATTCGCGCCGCCCCGAGGGGTCGAGCGCTTTCACCATGGGCGGATCCGAGCGGATCGCTTTCCAGAGTGGCCAGTTCGACGCGGTACAAGACCTGAGAGATTGGCGGGGAGGCTTGCTCCTTCGGTGCCGACCGGAGTCGGCTCTCCCGCGTCGCGTATTGCGGCCCGGTATTCGGTTGTGCGGTCAGCCTAGCGGGCGGGGCGGGCCCTTAGCGGCGTGTCGCTTCTCCCGCTAGGTGTTCAGGTGTTGGTGACACTAAGGTGATCCCAGCACTTACAGTCGGTGCGACTCTTAGTAGGGGGCATCGGATGCCGGACGTGCAGCTCGCCGTGTCGACGGTGATCTTCGCCCTGCGGCCGCACCCGGAGACCGGAGCGAGCACCGTCTGGATCCCCGTCGTCCGGCGCATCCGCGAGCCGTTCGAGGGACTCTGGGCACTGCCCGGCGGACCGCTGCATCCGGACGAGGATCTCGCCGAGTCGGCCCGCCGCACTCTCCGCGAGACCACGGGCCTGGCTCCGCGCTACCTCGAGCAGCTCTACGCCGTCGGCGGCACCGACCGCTCCCCCGGCGAGGACCGCGTCGTGTCGATCGTCTACTGGGCGCTCGTGCGCTCCGCCGAGGCCGACGAGGCCATCGTGGGAGAGAACGTCGCCTGGCTCTGCACCGATCTGCCGCTCGAGCTCGCCTTCGACCACGGACTGATCGTCGACTACGCCCTCTGGCGCCTGCGCAACAAGATGGAGTACTCCCGCATCGCGCAGGCCTTCCTCGGCGGCGCCTTCACCCTGTCCCAGCTGCGGGAGGTCCACGAGGCCGTCCTGCAGAAGCCCCTCGACCCGGCCAACTTCCGCCGGACGATCGAGAGCTCCGGCACCGTGGTGCCCACCGGGGAGCGCCTGACGGGCACCCGCCACCGTCCCCCGCGCCTCTACCGCTACGACGAGTCGGCGGCGCTCGCCGACAACGGCCCGCTGCCCGTCTGAGCGCGCCGCCCGACTCCCCCACCCGCCTCACGAGGAGAACACCGTGACATCCGTCGACAGCACCATCCGGCTCATCGAGGGCGGCTCCGCGCCCGGCGCCACCTGCGCGCCCGAGCTCGCGGAGGCCCCCTGGTCGTTCGACCTCGGCCTGCCCGCCTACGGGCCCGGCGCCTCCCAGGCCGACCCGATCCCGGCCGACGCCCCGGTCCAGGGACGTCTGCCGGAGGAGTACACGACGGCGAGCGCCGACGAGCTGCACCACCGCATCCTCGCGGCGAAGGAGACGCTCGGCGAGCGGGTCGTCGTGCTCGGGCACTTCTACCAGCGGGACGAGGTGGTGCAGTACGCCGACTACGTGGGCGACTCGTTCCAGCTGGCGAAGGCGGCGACGAGCCGGCCCGACGCCGAGGCCATCGTCTTCTGCGGCGTGCACTTCATGGCGGAGACGGCCGACATCCTCTCCGGACCGGAGCAGGCCGTGATCCTCCCGAACCTGGCGGCCGGCTGCTCGATGGCGGACATGGCCGACATCGACTCCGTCGAGGACGCCTGGGCCGAGCTCACCGAGCTCTACGGCACCGAGCCGGACGCCGACGGCCGCGTGCCGCTCGTCCCGGTCACGTACATGAACTCCTCGGCCGCGCTGAAGGCGTTCTGCGGCCGCAACGGAGGCGTGGTCTGCACCTCCTCGAACGCGGCGACCGTTCTCGAGGACGCGTTCGCGCGCGGGCAGCGGGTGCTGTTCTTCCCCGACCAGCACCTCGGCCGCAACACCGCCAAGGCGATGGGCGTGCCGCTGGAGCGGATGCCGATGTGGAACCCGCGCAAGCCGCAGGGCGGCTCCGACACTGCGACGCTCCTGGACGCGCAGGTGATCCTCTGGCACGGCTTCTGCTCGGTGCACAAGCGCTTCACGACGGCCCAGATCGCGAAGGCGCGCGCCGAGCACCCGGGCGTGCGCGTGATCGTGCACCCGGAGTGCCCGATGGCGGTCGTCGACGCGGCCGACGAGTACGGCTCGACCGACTACATCGTGAAGGCGATCCAGGCGGCACCCGCGGGATCGACCTTCGCGATCGGCACCGAGATCAACCTGGTGCAGCGCCTCGCCGTCCAGTACCCGCAGCACACGATCTTCTGCCTCGACGACGTGGTCTGCCCCTGCTCGACCATGTACCGCATCCACCCCGGCTACCTCGCCTGGGTGCTCGAGGGACTGGTCGCGGGGACGGTGCTCAACCGGATCGAGGTCGCGGAGTCGGTGCAGGCCGAGGCGCGCATCGCCCTCGAGCGGATGCTCGCGGCCGTTCCGCCCGCCGGGCCGGCGGCGGTCTGACATGGCGCGGGTCGTCGTCGTCGGCAGCGGCATCGCCGGGCTGGTCGCCGCGCTGACGGCGCAGCGCCGCCACGAGGTGCTGCTCGTCACCAAGGGCGCGCTGGCGGAGTCGTCGACGCGCGCCGCGCAGGGCGGGATCGCCGCGGTCACGGCGCCGGGCGACTCCGTGGCGCTGCACGTGGAGGACACGCTCACCGCCGGTGCGGGCCTCGCCGTGCGCTCGGCGGTCGAGGTGCTCTGCGCCGAGGGGCCGGAGGCGGTCGCGGTGCTGCAGGAGTGGGGCGTCGGCTTCGACCGCGAGGGCGGCGAGCTGGCGCGGGGACTCGAGGGCGCCCACTCGCGTCCGCGGATCCTGCACGCCGGCGGCGACGCGACGGGCGCCGCGATCGAGGCCGCTCTCGTGGCGGCGGTGCGGGCCTCGTCGGTCGAGGTGCGCGAGCACGCCGCCCTGGTCGACCTGGTGCGGGAGGGCGGCTCGGTCACGGGCGCCGACGTCCTGCACGACGGCGTGCTCGAGCGCCTAGCGGCCGACGCGGTCGTGCTGGCCACCGGAGGCGCCGGGCAGCTCTACCGGCACACCACCAATCCGTCCGTCGCGACCGGGGACGGGCTCGCCGCCGCCCTGCGGGCGGGAGCGGAGACGGCGGACCTGGAGTTCTACCAGTTCCACCCGACCACGCTCGCGCTGCCGGGCGGCTTCCTCGTCTCGGAGGCGGTGCGCGGCGAGGGCGCGGTGCTGCGCGACGCCGCGGGCGAGCGGTTCCTGGCAGGGGTGCACCCCGAGGCCGAGCTGGCGCCGCGCGACGTCGTGGCGCGCGCGATCGCGGAGCGGATGCGGCTGCAGGGCGGACTGCCCGTGCACCTGGACGCCCGGGCGATCGCCCCCGAGGTGCTGGCGAAGAGGTTCCCGACGATCTCGGCGGCCTGCCGCGAGAACGGGCTCTCGCTCGCCGACGACCTGCTGCCCGTGACTCCGGCCGCGCACTACTGGATGGGCGGGATCGCGACCGACCTGGACGGGCGCACCAGCCTCCCCGGGCTGCTCGCGGTCGGCGAGGTCGCCCGCACCGGCGTCCACGGCGCGAACCGCCTCGCCTCCAACAGCCTGCTCGAGGGCGTCGTGTTCGCGCGCCGCGCGGCGCTCGCCCTCGACTCCCTCTCCTGGAGCGGCGGCCCGGTCGCCCCTCCCCGCGCCGTCGTCCCGATGACGCTCGACCGCACCGCTCTCCAGGACGCGATGTGGGCGGGAGCCGGCCTCTCCCGGGACGCGGCGGGGCTCACAGCGGCGCGCGGCACGCTCGTCGCCTCCGCCTCGCCCGCTCCGCTCGGACTGAGGACGCTCGAGGACGCGAACCTGCTGACCTGCGCCCTCGCTCTCATCGACGCCGCGCTCGCGCGCACGCACTCCGTCGGCGCCCACCACCGCATCGACTCCCCCGACCCCGCGACGGCGAGCGCCGCCGCCCCCACCAGAGAGGCGGCCCTTCCGTGCTGACCCGCCAGAGCATCGACCGCGTCGTCACCCTCGCCCTCGAGGAGGACGCGCCCTGGGGCGACCTGACCTCCGACACCCTCCTCCCCGCGGACGCCACCGCGAGCGCCGCCCTCGTGGCCCGCGAGCCCGGCGTCCTCAGCGGCGGCGCCGTCCTCGTCGGCACGATGCGGCAGGTCGACTCCCGGATCCGCTGCTCGGTGCTCGTGGAGGACGGCGCGGTCTTCGAGGCCGGGCAGACCCTCGCCCGGATCGAGGGCCCCGCGGGCGGCGTGCTCCGCGGCGAGCGGGTCGCGCTCAACCTCGTGCAGCGGATGAGCGGCATCGCCACCCTGACGGCGCAGTACGTCGCCGCGGTGGAGGGGACGCGCGCCCGCATCGTCGACACCCGCAAGACCACGCCGGGCCTGCGCGCGCTCGAGAGGCACGCCGTCCGCAGCGGCGGCGGCCGCAACCACCGCTTCTCGCTCTCGGACGCGGTGCTAGCGAAGGACAACCACCTCGCGGTGCTCGCCGCGCGCGGGATCGACCTGACCGCGGCCCTGCGGGCGGCGCGCGCCTCGATCCCGCACACGGCGCACCTCGAGGTCGAGGTCGACCGGCTCGACCAGATCGAGCCCGCGCTGGCGGGAGGCGCGGACACGATCATGCTCGACAACTTCACCCCCGAGCTGCTCCGCCAGGGCGTCGCCCTCATCGGCGGGCGGGCCGTGGTCGAGGCGAGCGGCGGCGTCGACCTCTCGACCGTGCGCGCGATCGCGGAGGCGGGGGTCGACGTGATCTCCGTCGGCGCGCTCACCCACAGCGTCCGCTCGCTCGACCTCGGCCTGGACATCGCGGTCGAGTGATCTACCTCGACCACGCCGCGACCTCGCCCGTGCGCCGCGAGGTGCTGGAGGCCATGTGGCCGTTCCTCACCGCCGAGTACGGCAATCCGTCGAGCAGCCACTCGCTCGGCGACGCCGCGGCGCGCGCGCTGGAGGCGGCGCGCGCTCACGTGGCCCGCTTCCTCGGCGGCCGCTCCTCCGAGACGCTCTTCACCTCCGGCGGCACGGAGTCGATCAACACGGCGGTCAAGGGCCTCGCGCTGGGATCGCCGCGCGGACGGCACCTGGTGATCTCGGCGCTCGAGCACGAGGCGACCGTCGAGTCGGCCGACCACCTCCGGCGCCTGCACGGCTTCGAGGTGTCGACGGCCCCCGTCGACGCGACCGGCCTGCTCGACCTCGACGCGCTCGCCGCGCTGGTCCGGCCGGACACCGCACTGGTCTCGGTGCTCGCGGCGAGCAACGAGATCGGGACGGTGCAGGACGTTCCGGCGATAGCGGCGCTCTGCCGATCGCGGGGCGTGCCGCTGCACGTGGACGCCGTCCAGGCCGCCGGCTGGCTGGACGTCGCGGGCTGGGGCGCCGACGCGGTCTCGGTCTCGGGGCACAAGCTCGGGGCGCCGAAGGGCGTGGGGGCGCTGCTGCTGCGCAGCCGGCTCCCGTTCGAGCCCCTGCTGCACGGCGGCGGCCAGGAGCGGGAGCGGCGCTCGGGCACCGAGAACGTGGCCTTCGCGGTCGCGCTCGGCACCGCGGTGCGCCTGCTCGATCCGGACCGCGCGGCGCGGGTCGGAGCGGTCCGGGACGCGTTCGCCGAGCGGGTCGCGGCCCTGGCGCCCCGGGCCGTGCCGCTGGGCTCCGCGGCGCACCGGCTCCCCTCGATCGCCGCGTACGCCGTCCCCGGGCGCAGCGGCGAGTCGACGCTCCTCGAGCTGGAGGAGCGCGGCGTCGTCGTCTCGAGCGGCTCGGCGTGCGCCGCCGGGCGCGACGAGCCCTCGCCCGCGCTGCTGGCCCTCGGCCTCGACCCCGACGTCGCCCGGACCGCCGTGCGGTTCAGCTTCGGCGAGGGCGCCACGCTCGAGGAGGCCGAGGCCGCGTCCTCCGCGCTCTCCACGGTCCTCGCCTGAGACCTCTCGCAGCGGATCCCCGTCGGTCGGGAATGTCCGGGGCGTCCGCCGCTGTTCTCCCTCCGTACCCCGCATCCGCGCCCGCGAGTCGAGCCGTCGATGCGCCCCTCACACCGATCCCCCTCACGACCGGAGAACACCTGTGACCGAGCGCAGCACCCTTCCCGCCGCGCGGCCCGCCGCACCCGCCGCCGCCACGACCCTCGAGCCGCGCAGCCGCCTGGTCATCAGCCTCCTGCTGGTGTCGGCGTTCGTCGTGATCCTCAACGAGACGATCATGAGCGTGGCGCTGCCCGACCTCATGCGCGACTTCGACGTCGAGGCGCACGTGGGCCAGTGGCTCTCGACCGCCTTCATGCTCACGATGGCCGTCGTCATCCCGATCACGGGCTACCTGATCCAGCGGCTGCACACCCGCACGCTCTTCGCCGCCGCGATGATCCTCTTCAGCCTCGGCACCCTCACCGCCGCGCTCGCCCCGACCTTCGCGGTCCTCCTGGCGGCCCGCGTGGTGCAGGCCGGCGGCACGGCCATCATGATGCCGCTGCTGATGACGACCGTGATGACGCTGGTGCCCCCGGCGATCCGCGGCCGGATGATGGGCAACATCTCGATCGTCATCTCGGTGGCTCCGGCCGTCGGACCGACGATCTCGGGCGTCATCCTCAACTTCCTCGGCTGGCGCTGGATGTTCTGGATCGTGCTGCCGATCGCGATCGGCGCGCTGCTCCTGGGCCTGCGCAAGGTCGAGAACGTCACCGAGCCCCGCTCCATCCCGATCGACTCGCTCTCGGTCGTCCTCTCGGTCTTCGGCTTCGGCGGCCTCGTCTACGGCCTGTCGAGCCTCGGCGAGGGCGGAGCCGCGGTCGTCGCGCCGTGGATCCCGTTCGTCGTCGCGGGTCTCGGCCTCGCGGGCTTCATCGCGCGCCAGCTGCTGCTGCAGCGCACCGACCGGGCCCTGCTGGACCTCCGGACCTTCTCCTCCGCGAACTTCACCATCGTCATCGCGATGATGGCGGTCAGCATGTCGGCGCTCTTCGGCACCCTGATCCTGCTGCCCCTCTACACGCAGAACGTGCTGGGCCTCACTCCGCTGGAGACCGGGCTGCTCCTGCTCCCCGGCGGCCTGCTGATGGGCCTGCTCGCGCCGTTCGTCGGCCGCGGCTACGACCGCTTCGGCCCGCGCGTGCTGCTCGTGCCCGGCTCGATCGTCGTCGCCGGCGCACTGTGGGGGTACACCCTGCTCGCGGCGGACTCGTCGCCCTGGTTCGTCCTCTCGCTGCACGTCACCCTCAGCCTGGGCCTCGCCTTCGTCTTCACTCCGCTGTTCACCGCCGGTCTCGGCTCGGTGCGCCCCTCGCTCTACTCGCACGGCAGCGCGATCATCGGCACCGTGCAGCAGCTGGGCGGCGCGGCGGGCACGGCGCTGTTCGTCACCGTCCTCTCGATCCGGTCGGCGGAGCTCGCGCAGGGCGGAGCCGACGAGGTCGCCTCCTACGCCGGCGGCATCCACTCCGCGTTCCTGTGGGGCGCGTCGATCGCGACGGTCGCGATCGTGGCCGCGTTCTTCGTCCGCCGCCCGGCGGAGTCGGACGCGCCGCTCCCGATGGCGCACTGAGCCGGGCGGGCCGACCCCGCCTGTTCACCTCCGCGTCACCCCGCCTCCCTACGGTGTCGCCCCGGCCGCCGCGCTCCCGATCGCGCGGCCGGGACGGAGACGAGACGTGACCGAGACGGCCGGCCCCCAGGACGTGCTCGACGCCGGAGCGGCCACCCCTCCTCCCCGCACGCTGGTCGACGTCCTCCGCGACACCGCGGAGCGCCACCCGGACGCCTCCGCGCTGGAGGACCCGGCCGGAGCGCTCAGCTACCGGGAGCTGCTGGCCCGCACGGTGCAGCTCGCGGGCGAGCTCACCACCGCAGGGGTCCGACGCGGCGACCGCGTCGGGATCCGCATGCCCAGCGGCTCCCGCGAGCTCTACCTCGCGATCCTGGCCGTCCTCGCCGCGGGAGCCGCGTACGTCCCGGTGGACGCGGACGACCCCGAGGAGCGGGCGCGCCTCGTCTTCGGCGAGGCCGCCGTCCGCGGCGTGATCACCGGCTCCGGCCGCTTCGAGCGCACCGGCGCCGACGAGCCGGCCGCCCGCCTGTTCACCGCGAGCGCGCCGCACCCGAGCACGGCGTCGATCCCGCTGCTGCAGCCGCCCTCGCTCGAGGACGACGCCTGGATCATCTTCACCTCCGGCTCCACCGGAACCCCCAAGGGAGTGGCCGTCAGCCACCGCTCCGCCGCCGCCTTCGTCGACGCCGAGGCGCGCCTGTTCCTCCAGGCGGAGCCGCTCGGCCCCGGGGACCGGGTGCTGGCCGGTCTCTCGGTCGCGTTCGACGCGTCCTGCGAGGAGATGTGGCTCGCCTGGCGGCACGGCGCCTGCCTCGTCCCCGCTCCCCGCTCGCTGGTCCGCAGCGGCATGGACCTCGGCCCATGGCTGACCACGCACGGCATCACCGTGGTCTCGACCGTGCCGAGCCTCGCGGCGCTCTGGCCCGCGGAGTCGCTCGAGAACGTCCGCCTGCTGATCTTCGGCGGCGAGGCGTGCCCGCCGGAGCTCGGCGAGCGCCTGGCCGTCGAGGGCCGCGAGGTCTGGAACACCTACGGGCCGACCGAGGCCACCGTCGTCGCCTGCGCCGCGCCCCTCGGCGGGCCTCCCCCGGTGCGCATCGGGCTGCCGCTGGACGGCTGGCGGCTCGCCGTCGTGGACGCGGACGGGCAGCGGGTCGGCGAGGGCGAGGTCGGCGAGCTGGTCATCGGCGGGGTCGGGCTCGCGCGCTACCTCGACCCGGTCAAGGACGCCGAGAAGTACGCGCCGGCACCGCTCCTGGGCTGGGAGCGGGCCTACCGCTCCGGCGACCTGGTGCGCTTCGAGAGCGCCGGCCTGATCTTCCAGGGGCGCGCGGACGACCAGGTGAAGCTCGGCGGTCGGCGGATCGAGCTCGGCGAGGTCGAGGCGGCGCTGCAGGCGCTCCCCGGAGTCTCGGGGGCGGCGGCCGCGGTCCGCACCACGGCGGCCGGCAACCAGGTCCTCGTCGGCTACCTGGCCCTCGCCGGCGGCCGGGAGCTCGACCGCGACGCGGCGCTCGCCCGCCTGCGTGAGGCGCTGCCCGCATCCCTCGTGCCGCTGCTGGCCGTGGTCGAGGAGCTGCCGACCCGCGTCTCCGGCAAGGTCGACCGCGCCGCACTCCCCTGGCCGCTCGCCGTGGGCACGACCGAGGACGCCTCCCTCGACCCCGAGGAGGCGTGGCTCGCCGCCCTCTGGCGCGACGTGCTCGGCGTGCCGGTCGACGAGCGGGCGAACTTCTTCGACCTCGGCGGCGGCTCCCTCGCCGCCGCCCAGCTGGTCGCGCGGATCCGCGAGCGCGACCCCGAGTTCACGGTCGCCGACGTCTACGCCCACCCGCGTCTCGCGGCGATGGCCGCCGAGATCCAGAGCCGCTCGACCGGCACTGCGGAGGTGTCCGCTCACCGCATCGCGCCGGTCCCCCTCAGGATGCGCGTGCTGCAGACCCTCCTCGGCGCACCGCTGCTCGTGCTCGGCAGCGCCCGCTGGGTCACTGCGATCCTCACCGTCACCGCGGTGCTCGACCTGGTGCCGGGGTTCGGCTGGCTGCCCACCGCTCCGCTCGCCGCGCTGATCCCCGCGTTCGCGCTCTTCCTCACGCCGTTCGGGCGGATGGGGCTCACCGTCCTCGCCGCGCGCACCCTGCTGCGCGGGATCCGAGCCGGAGACCACCCGCGCGGCGGGAGCGTGCACCTCCGGCTCTGGCTGGCCGAGCAGATCGCGTTCCAGCTCAAGGCCGTGAGCCTCGCGGGCGCGCCCTGGGTCGCCTATTACGCCCGCGCGCTCGGCGCCCGCATCGCCGACGACGTCGACCTGCACTCCCTCCCTCCGCTGACCGGGATGCTCACGCTCGGGCGCGGCGCCGCGATCGAGCCCGAGGTCGACCTCTCCGGCTACTGGATCGACGGCGACGTCCTGCGCGTCGGTGCCGTCCGGGTCGGCGCCGGCAGCACGGTGGGCGCGCGCAGCACGCTCCTCCCCGGCGCCCGGATCGGCAAGCACGCGCAGATCGAGCCGGGATCGGCCGTCTTCGGGCGGGTGCCGGCCGGGCAGCGCTGGGGAGGATCCCCCGCCCAGCGGCTCGGCAGGGCGAACGCCGGGTTCCCCTCGGAGCGCCCGGCGCGCCGCCCGGGCTGGGTCTGGGCGTACGGAGCGTCCGCGGTCGGCCTCGCGGCGGTCCCGGTCCTCGCCCTCGCGGCCGGGCTCGCCGTCGTGGCCGCCGCCGTGCGCGGCTCGGCCGGCCTCGGCGCCGCGCTCGGGCCCGCTCTCGCCGCCCTCGTGCCCGCCGTCGCCGTCTCCGGAGTCGTCCTCGCCGCTCTCGTCGTCGTCCTGGTGCGCCTGCTCGGCCGGGGCGTCGAGCCGGGCACCCACCCTGTGCGCGGTCGGATCGGCTGGCAGGTCTGGTCGACGGAGCGGCTGCTCGACTCCGCTCGGGTCCTGCTCTTCCCGCTCTACTCGGGCCTGTTCACCCCGGTCTGGCTGCGGCTCCTCGGCGCGAAGGTCGGACGCGACGTCGAGGCCTCGACGGTGCTGCTCCTGCCCGCGATGACGACCATCCGCGACGGCGCGTTCCTCGCCGACGACACGCTCGTCGCCTCCTACGCGCTCGGCGGCGGCTGGATGCGGCTCGCCCGCGCCGAGATCGGCGAGCGCGCGTTCCTCGGCAACTCCGGCATGGCCGCGCCCGGCCACACCGTGCCCGCCGGCGGACTCGTCGCCGTCCTCTCCTCCGCGCCCCGCAAGTCGAAGGCGGGCTCGTCGTGGCTGGGCTCACCGCCCGTGCGGCTGCGGCGCACCGTCGTCGAGGCGGAGTCGGCGCGCACCTTCCGCCCGGCCCGCCGACTCCGCGCGGCCCGCATCGCGTGGGAGCTCGGCCGCTTCGTCCCGGTGGTCGTCTCGGTCGCGATCGGCCTCGGCGTGGTAGCCGGACTGCTCGCGCTGATCCAGACGCTCGGGGCGGTGCTCGCCGCGCTCGTGGGAGGCGTCGTGCTGCTGGCCGCCGGAGCGGTCGCCGCGGCCGTCTCCACCGCCGCGAAGTGGATCCTGATCCAGCGGGTCGAGCCGAGCGAGCAGCCGCTGTGGTCCTCGTTCGTCTGGCGGAGCGAGCTGGCCGACGCCTTCACCGAGATGGTCGCCGCGCCCTGGTTCGCCCACGCCGCCGCGGGCACTCCGGCGCTGGTCTGGTGGCTGCGGAGCCTCGGCGCCCGGATCGGACGCGGCGTCTGGTGCGAGAGCTACTGGCTCCCCGAGGCCGATCTGATCTCGCTCGGCGACGGAGCGACCGTGAACCGGGGCTGCGTCGTGCAGACGCACCTGTTCCATGATCGAATCATGAGCATGGATCTCGTGAGCCTCGACGCCGGCGCCACCCTGGGCCCGCACAGCGTGATCCTCCCCGCCGCGCGGATCGCCGAGCACGGCACGGTCGGCCCGGCCTCGCTCGTCATGCGGGGGGAGCTCGTGCCCGCGGGCAGCCGCTGGAGCGGCAACCCGATCGGCCCGTGGCGCGAGGTGCGCGTCGCCGACTACCACGCGCCCGTCGCGTGAGCCCCGCGCTGACCGGGCTCGAGACCGCCGGCGACCCCTACGTCCCCGGCATCGGGAACACCGGCTACCGCGTCGAGTCCTACGACCTCGACCTCGACTACCGCGTCGCCTCGAACCGCCTGGCCGGCCGGGCCGTGCTGCGGATCGTCGCGCTGCAGCCGCTCCGGCGGTTCTCCCTCGACCTCTCCCGGCTCCGCGTGGCCCGCGTCCGGATCGACGGACGCCGCGCCCGCCACGAGCAGGCGCCGCACAAGCTGCGGGTGTCCCCCGCCGAGCCGCTGGCCGCCGGCGAGAGCGTCGACGTCGAGATCGAGTACAGCGGCCACCCCGCCCCCCGCGCCAGCCACTGGGGCGAGCTCGGCTGGGAGGAGCTGGAGGACGGGGTGCTCGTCGCCTCGCAGCCCTCCGGCTCCTCCACCTGGTTCCCCTGCAACGACGACGTCGCCGAGAAGGCTCCCTACCGCCTGCGCGTCACCGCCGAGGAGGGCTACGCCGTGCTCGCGAACGGGGTGCTCATCGACTCGAGCGCCCGCTCCGGCCGCCGCACCTGGCTCTACGAGCAGCGCGAGCCCAGCGCCGCGTACCTCGCCTCGGTGCAGATCGGCCGCTACGCGATCGAGGAGCGCGTGCTCGCCGGCGTCGCGGTGACCCTCGCCCGCCCCGCCGCCCTGGCCGCTCGGGTCGCGCACGACTTCGCTCCGCTCGAGCGCATGCTCGCCCTGTTCACGCGGCTGTTCGGGCCCTACCCCTTCGCCCGCTACTGCGTCGTCGTCACGGCGGACGAGCTGGAGATCCCGCTCGAGGCGCAGGCGATGGCGGTGTTCGGCGCCAACCACGCCGACGGCCGCGGCGGCTCGGAGCGCCTCATCGCGCACGAGCTCGCGCACCAGTGGTTCGGCAACAGCGTGGGCATCGCCCGGTGGCGCCACATCTGGCTCAACGAGGGGTTCGCCTGCTACGCGGAGTGGCTGTGGTCGGAGGAGTCGGGCCGCGCCACCGCCGACGCCTGCGCCCGCCGCCACCACGCGGTGCTGCGGGCTGCGGCGCAGGATCTCGTGCTCGCCGATCCGGGGCCGGTCGCGCTCTTCGACGACCGCGTCTACAAGCGCGGCGCGCTCACCCTGCACGCGCTGCGGCTCACCGTCGGCGACGGGCCCTTCCTCCGGCTGCTGCGGGAGTGGACGTCCCGCTACGCCTCCGCCGCCGTCACCGACGAGGAGTTCCGCGAGCTCTGCACCGAGGTCCTCGGCGAGGGCGTGGACGATCTGCTCGACGCCTGGCTCCTCGACGAGGAGCTGCCGCCGCTACCGTCCCGGCGCTGACACCAGCGAGTCCGCGAGCGCGTCGCCGTGCTCGCGCCGCCAGCCGATGATGGGCCCGGCGCCCGCGTCCCCCATCGGCCCGAGGGCGACGCTGACCCGCAGCGCGGGGTCCAGCTGCGGCTCGGCCAGCCGGAAGCGGACGCCGTCGATCCGCGCCTCCGCCGCGTGGTGCGACTCGTGCACGTGCACCCGGCGCGGGTCGAGCTCGAGCCCGCGACCGTCCGCCTTCAGTGCGGCCTCGATCCGGGTCCAGTGCAGGACGGGGTCGGCGGGGCGCATCCCGCCCGTGGCGAAGGGCGCCCCGGCGATGCGCGTGATCCGCTCCCCGCGCTCGGGCGTGCCCAGCGTCGGCTCCACATCGACGCCGACCGCACCGGCGCTGCTCGCCGCGACCACGACGGCGCCCGCGCAGTGCGCGATGCTCACCGACAGCAGCTCGAGCGCGATCCCGCGTCCCTCCAGCCGCGGCCGGCCGTGCGCGCCCCCGCAGCGCGGGCAGCACGCGACGACCCGGACCTCCGACGCGCGCGTCCCCGTGAGCTCGGCCGCGAGCATCCGCAGGAGCACCCGCCCGAAGACGAAGCGCTCGGCCGCCGACGCGGCGACCGTGCCGGCGTAGCGCTCGCGCTCCTCGTCGCTCAGCAGCGGCAGCAGCCGCTCGGCGTCCAGCGTCTGCTCGTCGAGCGCCAGCCAGCGCAGGTGCACCCCCGGCAGCTCCGCGCCGATCCCCGACTCCCCCATGTCCGTCCCCCCGGTCAGCTCGTCGCGGCGTGCTCGCCGCGCTCGTACACGTCCGCGGCCGATCCGACGATCAGCGGGTCCGGACCCAGCGGGCCCACGACCTCCTCGTCGCGTCCGTCGTAGTCGTAGAGGCTCAGGACGTAGCGCATGGCCTCGAGCCGGGCGCGCTTCTTGTCGTTGCTCTTCACGATGGTCCAGGGAGCGTCGGCGGTGTCGGTCGCCGCCATCATCGCCTCCTTGGCCGCGGTGTAGTCGCCCCACTTGTCGAGCGAGGCGAGGTCCATCGGCGAGAGCTTCCACTGGCGCACGGGGTCGATCATGCGGATCGTGAACCGGGTGCGCTGCTCCTCCGCCGAGACCGAGAACCACAGCTTCACCAGGTCGATGCCGTCGCCGACGAGCATCCGCTCGAACAGCGGCGTCTGGCGGATGAACTCGTCGTACTGCGCCGGCGTGCAGAAGCCCATCACGCGCTCCACGCCGGCCCGGTTGTACCAGGAGCGGTCGAAGAGGACGATCTCGCCAGCGGCCGGCAGGTGCGAGACGTAGCGCTGGAAGTACCACTGACCGGCCTCGCGCTCGGTCGGCTTCTCGAGCGCGACCACGCGGGCTCCGCGCGGGTTGAGGTGCTCGGTGAAGCGCTTGATGGTGCCGCCCTTGCCCGCGGCGTCGCGCCCCTCGAACACGACCACGAGTCGGCGCCCGTGCTTCTTGATCCAGTTCTGCAGCTTCAGCAGCTCGATCTGGAGGAGGCGCTTGCCCGCCTCGTACTCCTCGCGCGACATCCGCTCGTCGTAGGGGTAGCCCTCGCGCCAGGTGTCGACCTGCGTGCCGTCGCGGCGCAGGAGCACCGGATCGTCGTCGTCCTCGTCCAGCACGACGAGGTCCCGCGCGTCGGCGGGCGTGAGCGTGCGGAGCAGCTCGGGAGTGGGACGGAGGGCGTCATCGGCGGTGTCGGGCACGGAGGGACGCTAGTGCGCCCGTGCGACGCTCCGGTGAACGGCGGGTATCCCCGCGTCTGCGGGGAGGACGGTCGGACAGGCTGCCGCGCCGATCGCGGACCCGGCCGCCGGACGCGCAGGCTGACCACGACGGCTGTACGCGACCGAGGCTGCAGTGCTCGATCCGGTGCATTCCCGCGAGGATCGACCGGCTCCGCCTCGTCTCGGGACGGCGTCAGCCGGTGAACGCCGCAGGAGGCAGGTCGGTCTCGCCGCCCTCGACCGCGTCGAGCAGCCGGTCGACCACGTCCTGCGGCGCCAGACCCGCGCCGAAGCGGGGCGCGTCTCCCGCGAGAGGGTGCCGGGACAGCTCGGTCTCGGTGTGGCCGGGGCGCGCGTCGAGCAGGAGGACGCCCGCCCGCTTGTACTCGCGGGCCGAGGCCTTCACGAAGGAGTGCAGTGCCGCCTTCGAGGCGGAGTACGCGGCGAGGCCCGCGGTCGGAGCCTCCGCCACCACGCCGCTGATGGTCAGCGCGAACGGCTCGCGCCCCTCGCCCGCCGACGCGACGAGCGACGGCAGCGCGGCGGTCAGCACCCGGATCGGCGCCAGCGCGTTCACCTCGACGAGCTCCTCCAGAACGGCCGGATCGAGCTCGGCGGACGGCCCGAAGGCCACGACGCCCGCGGCCACGACGACGCCGTCGAGGCGCCCGTGCCGCTCGAGCACCTCGGCGACCACGCGCCGGGGCTCGTCCTCCCCGCGCAGGTCGGCGACCAGGGGTGCCTCGCCGAGCGCCGCGGAGTCGCGCCCCGAGCGCACCGCGACGGCACCGCGCGCCTCCAGCGAATCGGCCAGGAGGCGGCCGAGGCCGCCCGAGGCTCCGAGGACGAGGACGACGGCACCGTCGAGACGAGTCATGTGGCGAGCCTAGACGGGTGCGCTGTCGCGGATCGGCACTACCGTCCGAGCGACCGGGCCCCTACCGTGAGGCCCATGACACGACTGCAGAGCCGTGCCGTGCTACACCGCCTGCTCGAGGTTCTCGAGGATCCCGCCCCCGTCACCATCGGCCACGCGCGTCACGTCCGGATGCTCGTCCGCGAGGCTCTGGAGTGGATCGCCGGCCCTCGAGCGCACGAGTCCGGTGCGTGGAGCGGCCCCGCTTCGGGAGAGCCCGCGGCCGCGCTCGCCCCCGAGGATCCCGCCGCCACGGACCCGGGTCTCTGACGCTCCCGCCCTCCTCGTAGACTCGTTCGCCGGAGGAACGGGGGGTCGATGGACGAGGGTGCGCCGGCGGGCTGGTACCGCGACGAGGCCGATGCGGCCGAGATGCGCTGGTGGGACGGCAGGCGGTTCACCGGGGCGCGCCGCTCCGCGCAGGACAGTGCCGCTGTGGTGCGGGACGCACCCGTCACCCCCGTCACGGAGCGCGTCGTCTACCGCCTCCCGAACGCCGACGGCGCCCCGAGCGTCGACGCCCTCGCCGAGGCCGAGCGGATCGAGGAGATCGCCGATCTGATCGGCCGCACGCTCGAGCAGGGCGAGATCGACGAGCGGACCCTCGAGGTCGACCTGATCCCCGAGCCCGACCACCCCACCGGCCTCGACGCCGTCTCGGTCCGGGTCGGCGGCCGCGTCCTCGGCTACCTGCCGAACGCCTCCGCCCACCGGGCCGCTCTCGACCGGGTCGTGGCGAGCGGAGCCGTCCCGGTCACGACCGCGCGCCTCCGGGTCGAGCGCGGCGAGGAGGGCCTGCGGGCCGTCCTCCGCGTCGCCCTGGTCGCCCCCGAGCTGCTCGTGCCGCTCAACGAGCCGCCCGTCGAGCGCCACTCGATCCTCCCCTGGTCGCGGGGCCTGCCGGTCCTGCGCGAGGACGAGCACTTCGCCCGCCTCTCGACGGTCGTTCCGTTGAGCGGCCGCGGCATGCTGCTGGTGACCCTGCACCCGGCCGGCGACCTCGTCGAGCTCCGTCTCGACGGCGAGCGGGTGGGCGAGCTCTCCCCGACCCTCTCGGCGGATTTCACCCCGACCCTCCGCCACCTCGCGAGCCTCGGCCTCACCGCCGCCGCCTACGCTTCCCTCCGCGGATCCCCACTCAAGGTCGAGCTCACGCTGCAGGCCGCGAAGGCCGCGGAGCTGCCCGCCGAGTGGGTCGACGGCCGTCCGGTCACTCTCCCCCGACTCCTCCCGCCGGCCCGGACCTACACCGTCCCGCCCTCGTACACGGCGCCGCTGCGTCCCACTCCCCGCAGCTCGGAGGCGGTCTCCCGCTCGGTCCGCCGGACCGTCGCCTGGGTGGTCGTCGGCGTCTGCACCCTCGTCGGGCTGTCGAGCTGGCTGATCGGGGACGTGCTGAACTGACGGGCGGAGCGGACGTCCGCGGACGTGACCGGCCTCGTGTCGGACTCCCGGGGTCGGCGATCCCGCACCTCCGTGCAGAAGGGCCCGGCTCGCGGATCCGGGGTTCCGAGCGAACCGGGCGCCTCGAGCCGAGCGCGGCCGTCCTACACGTTGAAGCGGAACTCCACGACGTCGCCGTCCTGCATCACGTAGTCCTTGCCCTCGATGCGGGCCTTGCCCTTCGCGCGGGCCTCGGCGATCGAGCCGGTCTCGACGAGGTCGTCGAACGAGATGATCTCGGCCTTGATGAAGCCCTTCTGGAAGTCGGTGTGGATGACACCGGCGGCCTGGGGCGCGGTCCAGCCCTTCCCGATGGTCCAGGCGCGCGTCTCCTTCGGGCCGGCCGTGAGGTACGTCTGGAGGCCCAGGGTGTCGAAGCCGATGGTCGCGAGCTGGTTGAGGCCCGACTCCGTCTGGCCGGTCGACTCGAGCATCTCGGCGGCGTCGGCCTCGTCGAGGTCGATCAGCTCGGACTCGATCTTCGCGTCAAGGAAGATCGCCTTCGCCGGCGCGACGAGGGCCGCGAGCTCGGCCTTCCGGGCGTCGTCGGTCAGCACGGCCTCGTCGACGTTGAAGACGTAGATGAACGGCTTGGCGGTCAGCAGGCCCAGCTCGCGGATCGGCTCCAGGTCGATCGAGGAGGCCGACAGCGGCTTGCCCTGGTCGAGGAACTCGCGCGCCTTCTTCGCGGTCTCGACCACGATCGGCTCGATCTTCCTGCCCTTGAGCTCCTTCTCGTAGCGGGCCTCGGCCTTCTCGAGGGTCTGGAGATCGGCGAGGACCAGCTCGGTGTTGATCGTCTCCATGTCGCTGGCGGCGTCGACCTTGCCGTCGACGTGGACGACGTCGGAGTCCTCGAAGCCGCGGATGACCTGCGCGATGGCGTCGGCCTCGCGGATGTTCGCGAGGAACTTGTTGCCCAGGCCCTCGCCCTCGGACGCGCCGCGCACGATGCCGGCGATGTCGACGAAGGAGACGGGCGCCGGGAGGATGCGCTCGGAGCCGAAGATCCCGGCGAGCACCTCGAGGCGGGAGTCGGGCAGGTTCACCACACCCACGTTCGGCTCGATCGTCGCGAACGGGTAGTTCGCCGCGAGCACCGTGTTCTTGGTCAGTGCGTTGAAGAGCGTCGACTTGCCGACGTTGGGGAGACCGACGATTGCGATAGTGAGAGCCACGGGCATCCATCCTACGGCGTGGCGGCGGAAGGGCCGGGCGGGCGGGGCGCGGAGGAACGGGAGGCGCCCGCCCGCGGCCGGCGGGTGCTCCCGCCCGCTCGTGGCGACGCGCGCGCGACGCTCCCGGCGGCGTCGGAGGTGCGTGAGAGGCTGGAGCGTGCCCATCGACTTCACCGCCATCGACTTCGAGACCGCCAACTCGCACGGGGCCTCCGCCTGCTCCGTCGGGCTCGTCAAGGTCCGCGACGGCCGCGTCGTCGACCGCGCCGGCTGGCTCATCCACCCGCCGTTGGGGTACGACGACTTCCTCGAGTGGAACACGCGGATCCACGGCATCCGCAAGCACGACGTGCACGCCGCCGCCTCCTGGGTCGACCAGTTCGCCGACCTGGCGGCCTTCGCCGGCGAGGACGTGTTCGTCGCGCACAACGCCGGCTTCGACATGGGCGTCATCCGCGCAGCCTGCGCGGCGACCTCCCTCGAGCACCCCGAGTACGACTACCTCTGCTCGCTGCAGCTCGCCCGCAAGACGTACGAGCTCGACTCCTACCGCCTCCCCGTCGTCGCCATGGCCGCGGGCTTCGAGGACTTCCGCCACCACGACGCGTCGGCCGACGCCGAGGCGTGCGCCGCGATCGTCGTGCACGCGGCCCGGCGGCACGGCGCCGCGAGCATGGCCGAGCTCGGCGAGCTGGCCGGCGTCTCCGTGAAGCGCCTGCGCCCGAAGGCCCCCGTCGCCGCCTGACGTCCGTCATGCCGAGCCGGCTCGAGACGATCGGCTCAGCCGCGGGGGTCGCCGAACCAGGTGCTGAAGATGCGCCAGAAGTTCCGGTTCCCGTAGGCCGAGCAGTCGTCGCCCTCGCCGTAGAGGTTCGCGAGCGCCGCCGCATTCGGCTGGTACGGCGTGTAGTAGTAGAGACCCGCCGTGGCCGCGTTGGCGATCGTCACCGGGGCGGTGCCGCAGGACTCGTCCGGGGAGTAGCGGACGTCGCTGGCCGCGCCGACCGGGTACCAGTCGAAGCTCGAGTCCGGATTCCGGTAGCGCTGGAACTGCCACGCCGCTCCGTACACCTGCGCCGCGAAGCCGTAGGAGTCCGTGTCGCAGTCGGCGGTGTCCGGGCAGCCGTAGCCCGTGGCGCTGCGGAACTGCCGCTCGCTCGGCTCCGGATCGGTCACGAGCGACTGCTCCTTCTGCAGCAGCACCAGGAGGACGGCCGGATTCACGCCGCACGCGCCGGCGACCGAGGTGATGATCTCCGCTGCCGGGACGTCGCGTCCGGCGGGCCGCGCATCGCACTGCTCGTCGGCCGTGATCGCCGCGGTGTCCTCGGCGTAGTCGCGCAGGCACGGCACCGGCCCGCCCGCGCAGTCGGGGACGCGGGCGTCGAGGAACGCCTGCACCGTGAGCGGTCCGAGCGCGTCGCCGGCGAAGAAGACCTCGTCGGAGATCAGGTCGCCCGGGTCGAAGTCGGCCGCGACGGGGCCCGGCTGGAGGAAGGTCCACAGCCGGACGGTCTGCGGCTCGGACGGCACCGCTGCGAGGCGCGTGCCGTCGACGGAGTCTCCCAGCAGGAGTGCCACCAGCGCCGCGACGACGACGACCGCACCGCCCCGCCGGCGTCGGAGGCCGGTCGGGGACGGTGCGGTCGGGGTCATCCCTCCACGCTAGTGGCGGGGTCGCGGGCGATCAGCCGCAGGGGGTGAGCCGCGCGACGTCCTCCGAGAGGGTGGTGGGACCGCCGAGGAGGACGACCCGCTGAGCTCCCGACTTCGCGATGTCGGTCAGGACGGCGCGGGGCACGCAGTTCGTCGGCACGGCGAACAGCGGGCTGTTCGAGTAGCCCGCCGCCGTGGCTCCGGCGAGGGCGTCGGGGAAATTCTCGCCCGTCGCCAGGAACACGGTCTTGGCCCTCGAGAAGGCTGCCCGGTTCAGCTGCTCCGAGGTGTCGTAGCGGTCGACTCCGCCGATGCGGGTGATCGTCGGCACCGGAAGCGAGTTCTTGATCCCCTCGCTCACCGACAGGGGGCTGCCCGCGATGGTGAGGTTCTGCACCTTGAGCTTCGAGAGGATGCCCTTCGTCACGGCGTCGGCCGTGCTGCCGGTGCCGTTCACGAGGACGACGGGCGCGTCGACGGAGCCGGCCGCGGCGCTCGCGCCGAGCGCGTCGGGGAACTTCTCGCCCGTGGCGAGCCAGGCCCGCGTCGAGCCGCCCGAGAACGCGCTCTGGATGATGAGCCTGGACGTGTCGTAGCGGTCCTTCCCTCCGATGCGGTCCACCGTCGGCGAGTAGGACCTCAGCTGGTTCAGCAGGCCGTCGCCGACGCTCAGTGCGGAGCCGACCACGACGATCCTCGCCGGCTTGAGCCGGCTGAGCTCGTCGCGAACGGGCTGCGACATCGAGTCCCGGTCGACCAGGAGCAGCGGACCGCCCTGCTTGGCCGCGGCAGGGGCGGCGCTCAGGGCGTCGGGGAAGTTGGCGCCGGTCGCGATGTAGACGACCGGGACGTTCGTGCGGAAGACGGCCTTCGAGATCGCGACGGCGGTGCCCTGGCGGTCCGTGCCGGCCAGGCGCGAGACGTCGATCCCGGCCGACGTGCTCACGGACGAGCAGCCGAGATCCTTCCGGCCGGGGCCCCGGGAGTCGCCCGTGCCGACCCAGCGGTTCCAGTCGACGGAGTCGGCGGAGACGCAGACCTGGTAGGTGCCGGGTGCCGAGACGGGCGTGGTGGCGCCGAAGCCGTGGGCGCGGCCGGCGACGGAGTACTCGCCCGGGATGTCACCGCGGTCGCCGTTCGCGGTCTGCGTGCGGACCGTGCGGGTGCCGTCGGGGCCGGTCACCGTGACCGTCGTGGTCAGCGCGGCCTGCTGCGTCGTCGGATCGACGGCCCAGCCGGACACGCTCAGGGTGCTGCCCGAGATGCGCGGGGCGTCGACGCGTCCCGCGGGGGCGATCCCGGCGTTGGCCAGGGTGCCGTTCGGGTTCCAGTCGCTGAAGAGGTACCAGAAGTTGATGTTGCCGTAGGTCGCGCAGGCCGCGTTGCCGGAGCCGGTGAGCGCGTAGTCGTTGGGCTGGTACGGCGTGTAGTAGTAGAGGTCGGCCGTGGCCTGGTTGCGGATGGTGACCGGCGAGGAGCCGCACGCGGTGCTCGGGTAGTAGGCGACGTTCGGCGTCGTGCCCGGAGCGTAGGTGGTGAAGTTCGAGCCGGAGCCGGGCGGGTTGGCGTAGCGCTTGAACTGGCGGGCCGCGCTGTAGACCTGCGTGAAGAAGCCCGCCGAGCCGGGGTCGCACGCCGCGGTGTCCGGGCAGTTGTAGCCGGTCGCCTTGGCGTAGTCCTCGGGGCTGGGCGTCGCGTCGGTGACGAGGCTCCGCTCCTTCTGCACGAGCACGACCAGGGCGAGCGGGTTGATGCCGCAGGCCAGGCCGACGCGCGTGAAGATCGAGGCCGACGACTCGCTGCCGGAGCCCTGGTAGGCGCTGCACATCGCGTCCGCCGCCTTGGACGGCGTCGCCTGCGAGAAGTTCTTGAGGCAGGGGGCGGTGCCTGCGGTGGAGCACGGGCTGCCCTTCTCGTTCAGGAGCGACTGCACCTGACCGGTGCTCAGCGCGTCCCCGTCGAAGAACTGGGCGTCGCTGACGATGAAGCCGGCGCGGAAGCTCTTCGTCTCCTCGGCGCTGTACTGCGTCGACTGGTCCGGGACGCCGAGGTCGGCGCGGTCGAGGGACGCGTCGAGAGCGCCGGTCTCGACCGAGACGGTCGACGGCGCGTCCTCGGCGGCGGAGGCGGAGGTGATCGGGACGAGGGCGGTGCCGAGCCCGACGGCGAGAGCGAGCGCGGCCGTGAGCAGGCGCGATGAGCGGTGGTGATTCCCCATGATCGCGAAGTCTACGAGGCGGTCGCAGGGCGTCCTGGCCCTCGTTCGGTGGGCGTGGCGCGTCGATCGCTCGATGTCGGAGGTGCGTGGTGTCATCGGCGGCATGGATCTCTCCTTCGTCCTCGGCCTGGTGGTCGGTGCGCTCCTCGCGGGAGTCGTGGCCGTCCTCCTCGCCCGCTCCCGCACGCCCGACGCCGCCCTCGCCCTCGACCTCGCGACGGCCCGCGCCCGCGCTGAGGGCCTGGAGGAGCGGCACGAGGCCGTCGTCGAGCAGCACCGCGAGCACCTCGGCTCCGCCCGCGACCAGATCCGCGAGCTCCAGGAGCAGCTGCGCGTCGTCGCCGAGCGCGAGCGGCACGACGCGCGCATCCTGCAGACCCTCTCCCCCGTCGCCGAGAGCCTGCGCGGCATGCAGGAGGCGGTCGGCCGGCTCGAGCGCGAGCGCGCCGCCCAGTTCGGGGCGATCACCGAGCAGCTCGAGGGACAGCGGGCGGCGGGCGAGCAGCTGCGCTCGACGACCGAGACCCTCGCGTCCGCGCTCCGCTCCACCACGAGCCGCGGCGCCTGGGGCGAGACGCAGCTGCGGAACGTCGTCGAGGCCGCCGGGCTCACCCAGCGGGTCGACTTCGACGTGCAGTTCGGGCTCGAGGGCGAGGCGGGCCGCGGCCGCGCCGACATGGTGGTCCGCCTGCCCGGCGGCAAGGCGATCGCGGTGGACGCCAAGGTGCCGTTCGACGCGTACCTGGAGGCGAGCGCGATCCCCGCGGGCGCCGGCGGAGAGGAGGAGGCGCGGCGCGCGGGGCTCCTGCGCGCGCACGTCCGCGCCCTCCGCGGCCATGTGGACGCGCTGGCCGCCCGCTCCTACTGGACCGGTCTCCCGGCGAGCCCCGAGTTCGTCATCGCGTTCGTGCCGAGCGAGCCGCTGCTCGCGAGCGCGCTCGACGCCGACCCGAGCCTGCTCGAGTACGCGTTCCGCAAGCGCGTCGCCCTCGCCTCGCCCGTGACCCTGTGGTCGGTGCTGAAGACCGTCGCCTACACCTGGCAGCAGGACGTGCTCACCGACGACGCCAAGCGCCTGCTCGACCTCGGCAAGACGCTCTACGCCCGTCTCGGCACCCTCGCCGACCACGCCGAGGGCCTGCGCCGCTCGCTCGAGAAGACGGTCGACTCCTACAACGCCTTCGCCGGCTCGCTCGAGAGCCGCGTGCTGGTCACCGCGCGCCAGTTCGACTCCCTCGACGAGTCGCGCGTCATCGCCCCGGTCGGAGGAGTCGCCTCCTCGCCGCGCCGCCTCACCGCCGTCGAGCTGCTCGCCGCGGACGACGAGTCCGAGCGGACCGCGTAGGGTCCCGGGTTCTCGCTGAGCGAGCACCGGGCGTGCAGGCCGGGCGCGAGCGGCGCCGTCCATCCGGCTCGACACCCGGACGACCGCAGCTCACGACGGCACTCCGCCTCCGCGGCTCGCCGGAGGAGCGCCCGCGACGCGCATCGAGACCCGCCGCGGCTCCGCCCGCTCACCTGGTGATGATCGAGGCCGACGTTCTATCGCGCATCACACGCCGAGACGCCACCGCTCTCGCCGAGGCGCCGTCAGCGGGGCGGCGCCTCAGCGGCGGGGCGGCGTCTCGGACAGACGGTGACGGCCTAGACCCACTTCTCCGCGAGGTGCTGGGCGGTCACGCGGCGGATGGTGCCCGAGCGGGAGCGCAGCACGATGGACTCCGTCGTGATGACGTGGCCCTCCTTGCGCACGCCCTTCACGAGCCCGCCGTTCGTCACTCCGGTCGCGACGAAGTAGGTGTTGTCGCTGCGGACGAGGTCGTTGGCGTGGAGGACGCGATCGAGGTCGTGCCCGGCGTCGATGGCGCGCTGGCGCTCGTCGTCGTCCTTCGGGCGGAGGATGCCCTGGATCACTCCCCCGAGCGCGCGGATGGCGCAGGCGGTGATGATGCCCTCGGGCGTGCCTCCGGTGCCGACGCACATGTCGAGTCGGGAGTCGTGGCGAGCGGCGTTGATGCCGCCCGCGACGTCGCCGTCGAGCAGGAGGCGCGTGCCGGCTCCGGCCGCACGGATGTCCTCGATCAGCTGAGCGTGGCGCGGGCGGTCGAGCACCGCGATGCGCATCTCCTCGACGGGCTTGCGCTTGGCGCGGGCCAGGGCGCGGATGTTCTCGCCGATCGGGCGCTGGATGTCGATGATCCCGACGCCCTCGGGCCCGGTGACGATCTTCTCCATGTAGAACACGGCGGAGGGGTCGAACATCGCGCCGCGGTCGGCGACGGCGATCATCGAGAGCGCGTTCTGGCGCCCGGCCGCGGTCAGCGAGGTGCCGTCGATCGGGTCGACGGCGATGTCGGCGGCGGGCCCCGAGCCGTTGCCGACGTGCTCGCCGTTGAAGAGCATGGGCGCGTTGTCCTTCTCGCCCTCGCCGATCACGACGACTCCGTCGAAGTTCACGGTCCCGAGGAAGGTGCGCATGGCGTCGACCGCTGCGCCGTCGGCGGCGTTCTTGTCGCCCTTGCCGATGAAGGGCACGGCGCGGATCGCGGCGGCCTCGGTGGCGCGGACGAGCTCCATGCCGAGGTTGCGGTCGGGGTGGAGGTAGAGCGAGTCGCTGTCGATCACAGAGCGGAGTCCTTCGTCGTCGAGTTCGTGCACGTCGTCGCAGGACCCGCGGAGCGGATCCCCATCCCTGCCCGAAGCCTAGTCCAGGGCCCTCCACGGGCGGAGGGACCGCGGAGGGGCGCCTCGCTAGACTCGTCCGCGACGCGGGCCTCGCCCGACCCCCCTTCGTTCATCCGTCAAAGGAGATGCCATGCCCGTCGCTACCCCGGACCAGTACGCAGAGATGCTCGACAAGGCGAAGGCGGGCGGCTTCGCCTACCCGGCGTTCAACGTCTCGTCGTCGCAGACGATCAACGCGGTCCTCCAGGGCCTCACCGAGGCGGGCTCGGACGGCATCATCCAGGTCACCACCGGAGGCGCGGACTACTTCGCCGGCCACACCGTGAAGAACCGCGCGGCAGGCGCGATCGCCTTCGCGAGGTTCGCGACCGAGGTCGCCAAGAACTACCCGGTCACGGTCGCGCTCCACACCGACCACTGCCCGCAGAACGCGCTCGAGGGCTTCGTCTACCCGCTGATCGCCGCCTCCGAGGAGGAGGTCAAGGCCGGTCGCGAGCCGCTGTTCCAGTCGCACATGTGGGACGGCTCCGCGATCCCGCTCGACGAGAACCTCGCCATCGCGAAGGAGATCCTCCCGCGCGTCAAGAACATCAACGCCATCCTCGAGGTCGAGATCGGCGTCGTCGGCGGCGAGGAGGACGGCGTCTCGCACGACATCAACGAGCACCTCTACACCACGCTCGACGACGCGATCGCGACCGTCGAGGCCCTCGGCTTCGGCGAGCAGGGCCGCTACATGGCCGCCCTGACCTTCGGCAACGTCCACGGCGTCTACAAGCCGGGCAACGTCCGCCTGCGCCCGGAGCTGCTCCGCGAGATCCAGGACGGCCTGCAGGCGAAGTACGGCACCGGCGCGCTCCCCCTCGATCTCGTCTTCCACGGCGGCTCGGGCTCGACCGACGAGGAGATCGCCGAGGCGGTCCGCAACGGCGTCGTCAAGATGAACATCGACACCGACACGCAGTACGCCTTCAGCCGCTCCGTCGCGGACACCGTGCTGAAGAACTACGACGGCTTCCTCAAGGTCGACGGCGAGGTCGGCAACAAGAAGGTCTACGACCCGCGCTCGTGGGGCAAGATCGCCGAGACCGCGATGGCCGCGCGCGTCGCCGAGGCGACCCGTCAGCTCGGCTCGGCCGGGAACTCCGGGAAGTAGGGCACCGCTCCGTGACGAACGCACACGATCAGCCGGGCGACAGGCGTCCGGAGCCGCAGTACGGCGAGTACGCGCCGCCCGGCTGGTCGTGGCAGCCGCCGGAGGACGCCGTGGTCGTCCCCGACCCGAGGGGGTCGGAGACCGATCCGAGGCCCGCGACCGCTCCGGCCGCGAAGCCCGTCGCGCATCCCGTCGACCGCCTGCTCACGATCGTGCTGCTCGCGCTCGGCGTGTTCTTCGCCGTGCCGACGCTGCTCGATCCCTCGAGCTTCGCGACGACCCTCCAGGAGCTCTACCGCTCCCAGGGCATCGGCACCTACGCGTCGCCGGAGCTCGCACGGATCCTCGGCGTCGTGGTGGCGCTCGCGCAGTCGCTGATCGTCGCCTTCGCGGTGTGGATCTCGATCCGGCGGCTCCGCGCCGGCAAGCGCGCCGTGCTCGTCCCGATCCTCGGGATCGCGGCGACCGTGCTGCTCTCCCTGATCGTCGCGGCGATCGCCATCCTGGGCGACCCGACGTTCGCGGAGTACGTCACGCGCATGTCGGGCTCGCAGGGCGGCGCCGGCACCGACGTCTAGCGTCGATCCCCGTTCCACCGCACACGGAAGAGGCCGCCGCTCCCGAGGGAGGGCGGCCTCTTCCGTGTCCGGGCCGGAACGCTCTAGGCGCCCGCTCCCGCGCTGATGCGTCCACCGACGCCGCGGGCGTCGCGCTTGCCGGCGACGTCCTTGCGCAGCTCCTTGGGGAGCGAGAACATCAGGTCCTCCTCCGCCGTCTTGACCTCCTCGACATCGCCGTACCCGGCGGCGGCGAGGTCGTCGAGGACCTCCTGGACGAGCACCTCGGGCACCGAGGCGCCGCTGGTGACGCCGACGGTGCGGATGCCCTCGAGCCACTCCTGCTTGATCTCGCTCGCGTAGTCGACCCGGTAGGCGGCCTTCGCGCCGTACTCGAGGGCGACCTCGACGAGGCGCACGGAGTTGGAGGAGTTCGCGGAGCCGACGACGATGACCAGCTCGGCGCCCGCGGCGACCTTCTTGATCGCGACCTGGCGGTTCTGCGTGGCGTAGCAGATGTCGTCGCTCGGCGGGTCCTGCAGGTTGGGGAAGCGCTCGCGGAGACGGCGCACCGTCTCCATCGTCTCGTCGACCGAGAGCGTCGTCTGCGAGAGCCAGACGACCTTGTCCGGGTCCTTCACGACGATGTTCGGCACGTCGTCGGGGCTGCCGACGAGGGTGACGTGATCGGGAGCCTCGCCCGCGGTGCCCTCGACCTCTTCGTGGCCCTCGTGGCCGATGAGGAGGATCTCGAAGTCGTCGCGCGCGAAGCGGACGGCCTCGCGGTGCACCTTCGTCACCAGGGGGCAGGTCGCGTCGATCGCCTGGAGACTGCGGTCGGCCGCGCCCTGGACGACGGCCGGTGAGACGCCGTGCGCGCTGAAGACGATGTGCGATCCCTCGGGCACCTCGTCGACCTCGTCGACGAAGATGGCGCCCTGGCTCTCGAGCGTGGAGACGACGTGCACGTTGTGCACGATCTGCTTGCGCACGTAGACCGGGGCACCGTAGTGCTCGATGGCCTTCTCGACGGCGACGACCGCGCGGTCGACTCCGGCGCAGTAGCCGCGGGGCGCGGCGAGGAGGACGCGCTTGCGGCCCTCGACGGGGACGTCGCGCAGACGCCCTGTGGCGCGGGGCATGCGCGGCATGGGCAGGCTGATCGGGACTTGGCTCACCCCCTGATTCTACGTGGTGCATCCTGTGCCCGGGCCGTCCCGGTGTCGGACCCGTCCCGTACCGTTGTCGTCGCGGGAGGGCACTCCCGCTCCCCCCGTCCCTCCGAGCAGAGGCAGCGATGACCGACGCCCCACCCACCGCCGACGCACCCTGGCCGGTCGGCCTGCTCGCCAGCAAGATCAAGGGCTGGATCGAGCGCCTCGGGACCGCGTGGGTCGAGGGCGAGATCACCCAGTGGGGCGCGTCCGGCGGCAACGTCTACGGGAAGCTGAAGGACCTGTCCGGAGACGCGACGGTCGGCTTCACCGTCTGGTCGTCGGTGCGGAGCCGCCTCCCGGCCGACCTCAAGCAGGGCGATCGGGTCATTGCGCTGGTGAAGCCCAACTACTGGGTCAAGGGCGGCACGCTCTCGATGCAGGTCTTCGAGATGCGCCACGTCGGCCTGGGCGATCTGCTCGAGAAGCTCGAGCGGCTCCGCCGGCAGCTGGCGTCGGAGGGGCTGTTCGACGCCTCCCGCAAGAAGCCGCTGCCGTTCCTCCCGCACGGCGTGGGCCTCATCACCGGCAAGGACTCGGACGCCGAGAAGGACGTGCTGCGGAACGCGCAGCTGCGCTGGCCGGCTGTGCGCTTCCGGGTGGTCCACTCGGCCGTGCAGGGCGACCGGACGGTCCCGGAGGTGCTCTCGGCCCTGCGGACCCTCGAGGCCGACGACAGCATCGACGTGATCGTGATCGCCCGCGGAGGCGGTGACTTCCAGAACCTGCTCGGCTTCAGCGACGAGGCGCTCGTGCGCGCCGTCGCCGCCTGCTCCACTCCGGTCGTCAGCGCGATCGGCCACGAGGCCGACCGCCCGCTGCTCGACGACGTCGCCGACCTGCGCGCCTCCACTCCCACCGACGCCGCGAAGAGGGTCGTGCCCGACGTCTCCGACGAGCTGCTGCGCGTGCAGCAGGCCCGGCTGCGGATGACCGGCCGCGTGAGCGGGCTCGTCTCGCACGAGATCGACCGGCTCTCGCAGCTGCGCTCGCGGCCGGTGCTCGCCCAGCCGCACGTCCTGGTCGACCGGCACTCCGAGGAGCTGACCCGCTGGGTGGCGCGCGGCGCCGAGCTGGTGGACCGCCGCCTCGAGCGCGCGCACCTCGAGGTCGAGCGCCTGCACGGCCACCTGCGCGCCCTCTCCCCCCAGCACACCCTCGACCGCGGCTATGCGATCGTCCAGAACGCGGCCGGGCACGTCGTCCGGGCGCCCGGCGACGCACCGGCCGGCGGCGCACTCGTCCTCACGCTCGCGGAGGGTGCCGTCGGCGCCCGCTCCGAGGGGCCCACCGGCGATCCCGCCGGCCGGTCCTGAGCCCGCCGCGCCACCCGTCCCCCTCAGCCCCGATCGATAGGATCAGACCCATGCCCGACTCCCCCGACGCCTCGGCGACCGACTCCGACGTCTCGGGATTCTCCTACGAGCAGGCGCGCGACGAGCTCGTCCGCGTCGTGTCCGAGCTCGAGCAGGGCAGCTCCACCCTCGAGCGCTCGCTCGCCCTGTGGGAGCGCGGCGAGGCCCTCGCCGCCCGCTGCGAGGAGTGGCTGATCGGAGCACGCGCCCGGCTGGACGCGGCCCGCTCCGGAGGGGCGGCCGCCGGATGAGCCGCGCGAAGCCCGCGCGGGTCGTCGCCGAGCTCGGGCGCCCGGAGACGGCGGCCGAAACGGCCGCACGCAAGGCCGAGAACTCCCGGCTCTACCGTCAGCGCAAGACGGTCAACAACCTCGTCTTCTCGCTGCTCGCGACCGTCGGCGCCGTAGCGCTCATCGTCCTGCTCGTCCCCCGCGGCGACACCGTGGAGCTCTCCTCGGTCGACGTCCCCCGCGTCGCCGCACAGGTCCAGCTGGGCGAGGAGCAGACGCTCGCCGTGCCCTCCCTGCCCGACGGCTGGAAGGCCAACGCGGCCGAGCTCCGCCGCGAGAACGGCACCGACTACTGGTACGTCGGCCTGATCACCCCGAAGGCGGGCTACATCGGCCTGAGCCAGGGGCTCGACGCGGACGCGGCCTGGGTCGCGACGCAGCTCGACCGCCGGGCGGCGACCGGCGTCGAGACGATCGACGGCCGCGACTGGACCGTCTACGACCACCGCGACTCCGGCGACGACACCGGCAACACGCCCTACGCACTCGAGACGACGGAGGGCTCCAGCACCTACCTCGTCTACGGCACGGCCCCGACGGACGAGATCCGCCTGGTCGTGGACGCCATCACCCCGCAGATCGGCCAGGAGGAGTCCCGATGAGCCTCGGAACCAGCAGCACCGTCCCCCGCGAGTCCCGCCCGCCGGCGTGGGTCTGGAAGGAGATGCTCCGCGGCAACCAGCGCTTCGTCGCCGGCGAGCCCCGCCACCCCCGCCAGGACGTCGAGCGCCGCGCCGAGCTCGCCGCCGCTCAGGCCCCGCTCGCCGCGCTCTTCGGCTGCAGCGACTCCCGCCTCGCGGCCGAGATCATCTTCGACCTGGGGCTCGGCGACCTCTTCGTCGTCCGCAACGCCGGCCAGGTGATCGCCGACTCCATCATCGGCTCGCTGGAGTACGGCGTCGCCGTTCTCGGCGTGAAGGTGCTGCTCGTGCTCGGCCACGACGAGTGCGGAGCGGTCCGGGCAGCGATCCAGTCGCAGGCGCCCGGCGCCGAGCGGCTCCCCCCGCACATCGAGCACCTGATCGAGCCGATCATCCCCGCGGTGCGCCGCCTCGTGGGTGCTCAGCCGGACGGCCGCGTGCTCGTCGACCCGTCGGCGACCGACGCGCTGGCCGTCGGCCGCGAGCACCTGCGCGACACGGTCGCCGAGCTGCTCCAGCGCTCCCCGCTGATCGCCGACGCTGTCGCGACCGGGCGGCTCGCCCTCGTCGGCGCCAACTACCGGCTCTCGGACGGCACCGTGATGTCCGATGTCGTGCTCGGCATCGATCCGCCCGAGCTCAGCCCCTACGTCTCCGAGCTGGAGCGCGACTCCGGCTCGGCCTCCTCCGCCGCCGCTCCGAGCGCGGTGGGATCGGATCCCGCGTGAGCGGCTCCGGACAGCACAGCACCAACCGATCAGACAAGGACGAACACAGCGTGGTGGATCACTCCCCGACCGACGACTCAGGCGACTTCCGCATCGAGCACGACACGATGGGCGAGGTGCGGGTCCCCCGCGACGCCCTCTACGCCGCGCAGACCCAGCGGGCGGTCGAGAACTTCCCGATCTCCGGTGCGGGCCTCGAGCCTGCCCAGATCGCGGCCCTCGCCCGCATCAAGAAGGCGGCGGCGCTGGCCAACGCCGAGCTGGGCGTGCTCGACGCCGACATCGCCAGGGCGATCGCCGACGCGGCCGACCTCGTCGTCGAGGGCGGCTACGACGCGCACTTCCCGATCGACGTCTACCAGACCGGCTCGGGCACGTCCTCGAACATGAACATGAACGAGGTGCTGGGCTCGCTGGCGACCACGGCCCTCGGCCGCACCGTGCACCCGAACGACCACGTCAACGCCTCGCAGTCCTCCAACGACGTGTTCCCCACCTCGGTCCACGTCGCCGTCACCGGCGCGCTCATCGAGTCGCTGATCCCCTCGCTCGAGCAGCTCGCCGAGTCGCTCGAGGTCAAGGCGGAGCAGTGGGCCGAGGTCGTCAAGGCCGGCCGCACCCACCTGATGGACGCCACCCCGGTCACGCTCGGCCAGGAGTTCGGCGGCTACGCCGCGCAGATCCGCCTCGGCATCGAGCGCGTGCAGTCGGCGCTCCCCCGCGTCGCCGAGGTCCCGCTCGGCGGCACCGCGGTCGGCACCGGGATCAACACCCCCGCCGGATTCCCGCAGAAGGTCATCGCGCGCCTCGCGGAGGAGACGGGCCTGCCCGTCACCGAGGCCCGCAACCACTTCGAGGCCCAGGGCGCGCGGGACTCGCTGGTCGAGGCCTCCGGAGCGCTGCGCGTGCTCGCGGTGAGCCTGACCAAGATCAACAACGACCTCCGCTGGATGGGCTCCGGCCCCAACACCGGCCTCGGAGAGCTGCGGATCCCCGACCTCCAGCCCGGATCCTCGATCATGCCCGGCAAGGTGAACCCGGTGATCCCGGAGGCCGTCCTCATGGTCTGCGCGCGCGTGATCGGCAACGACGCCACCATCGCCTGGGCGGGCGCCTCGGGCGCCTTCGAGCTCAACGTCGCGATCCCCGTCATGGGGACGGCGCTGCTGGAGTCGATCCGCCTGCTCGCGAACTCCGCCGTGCTGCTCGCCGACAAGACCGTCGACGGCCTCGAGGCCGACGTCGAGCACGCCCGCGCCCTCGCCGAGTCCTCCCCCTCGATCGTCACGCCGCTCAACAAGGTGATCGGCTACGAGGCCGCCGCCAAGGTCGCGAAGAACTCGGTCGCCAAGGGGATCACCGTCCGAGAGTCGGTCGTCGACCTCGGCTTCGTCGAGCGCGGCGAGGTGACGGAGGAGCAGCTCGACAGCGCCCTCGACGTCATGTCGATGACCCACCCCGGCTGAGCCCGGCCCTCCGACGGCCCGTCCCTGCGCTCGGCGCGGAGGCGGGCCATCAGAGCACCAGCCAGAACCCCGCGAGCAGGAACGGTCCGAACGCGACCCGTCCGCGGACGCGCAGCACGAGCACCCACAGCCCTGCCACCGCGAAGCCGACAGCGGGCGCGGCGACGACCTGCTCGGGTCCGAGAGCCGCGAGCGGCGGTGCGAGGGCCGCCTGGAGCTTCACGTCGCCGAGGCCCAGCCCGCCCGCCGCACGCAGCACGCCCAGGCACAGCACCGTCGCGAGGACGGCGACAAGCGTCCCCTCCGTGGGCGCGAGGACGGCTCCGACCGCCAGCAGCGGGAGCGTGACCGCGTTCGGGAGCCGGCGCCCGCGCACGTCCGCCAGCACCAGCGGCACGCTCGCGAGCGCCACCGGGACGAGGCCGGGCGCCCGACCGAGGTGCGGGCCCCCGATCAGGAGGAGCGCCAGGGCGCCGAGGAGCAGGGCGGCCCGGTCGAGCAGAGATCCGCGGAGCATCCGCCGAGACTAGGGGGCACCGCCCTCGGGGCGTCGGAGTTCTCCACAGGGCGGCCCGCCGGCGTGCTCGGGCGGCGGCGGGTCCCTCCCCGGCCTCAGTCGCGCGGAGGCAGCGGTCCCAGCAGGAGCGACGCCCAGGCGCCGTGAGCCGACGCGTCGTCGGAGGGGTGGAACTGCCCGGCGAGCACGTCGCGGTAGAGGCGGCCGAGCTCCGACCTGCGCTGGTACGCCGACCCGCCCGCGATCCGGACGGCGCTCTCGACCACGCGGAGCGCTCCCTCCGTGGTGCGGATCTTCACCCCCACCAGCGACGGGAACCAGCGCGCGCCCCGGTCGACGAGCGCGTCCACGTCGGCCGCCGCCGAGCGCAGGGGCGCCTCGAGCCCGTCGAGCAGCATCCCGGTCTCAGCCACCCGGTGCCGCACCTCGGGGTCCTCCGCCAGTGGCCGCCCTCCCGCCCGGAGGGAGGTCCGTCGGCGGACGGAGGCGACGGCGAGCTCGAGCGCGCGCTGCGCGACACCGAGGTAGACCGAGGAGATCAGCAGCTCGAAGGCCGCGAAGACGGCGAAGACGAAGGGGTCGGCGGTCGGTCCGACGGGCAGCGAGCGGATCATCCGCCCGGCCGGGACGACGACGCCGTCGAGCACCGTCGTGCGGCTCTGGGTCGCCCGCATGCCGAGCGTGTCCCAGTCGTCGCGGACCTCGAGCCCGGCGACCGCAGACTCCGGGCTCTCACGGTGCACGAAGCCGTGCACGAGCCGCGGCTCCGTCCCGCTGTCGTCGCGGCCGAACACGCCGAGCCGCGTCCAGGCGGGCGCGAGGGAGGTGAAGACCTTCGTGCCGGTGAAGCGGTAGCCGCCGTCCCCGAGCGGCTCCGCCCGCGTCAGCGAATCCGAGAGCACCAGGTCGTTGCCCGCCTCGCTGTTGCCGAAGGCGAAGACGTGACCCGCCGCGGCGTCGACGAGGACCGAGCGGAGGGAGTCGTCGCCCCGCTCGAGCAGGAGCCGCGCGATCCCGGTCCAGACCAGGTGCATGTTGACGGCGAGCGCGGTCGCGGGCGCGGCGGTCGCGAGGCGCGTCTGCTCGGCGGCCGCCTGCTCCAGGAGGAGGCCGGCACCGCCGAGCTCCTCGGGGACGAGCAGCGCCAGGTAGCCGATCGAGCGCAGCTCCTCCAGGTCGTCCGCGCAGAACGCGTTGCGCTCGTCGTAGTCGGCCGCGCGGGTGCGGAAGCGCTCGAGGAGCGCGTCGTCGAGGATGCTCACCCGTCCACGCTACGCCCCGGTGCCGTGCAGGGACGCGCCCGGCCCGGGATCCTCGGATCCCACGGACCGGACGCACAGCGAGCCCGTCAGGCGAGCTCGTTCGATTCCAGCATCTCGGTGACCAGAGCGGCGATCGCCGAGCGCTCGGAGCGGGTCAGCGTGACGTGCGCGAACAGCGGGTGGCCCTTCAGCGTCTCGATCACGGAGGCGACCCCGTCGTGCCGGCCGACCCGGAGGTTGTCGCGCTGCGCCACGTCGTGGGTCAGCACCACCCGGGAGTTCTGCCCGACCCGCGAGAGCACCGTGAGCAGGACGTTCCGCTCCAGCGACTGCGCCTCGTCGACGATCACGAACGCGTCGTGCAGCGAGCGCCCGCGGATGTGCGTGAGCGGCAGCACCTCGAGCATCCCGCGCTCGATCACCTCGTCGAGCACGTTCTGCGACACCAGCGCTCCGAGCGTGTCGAAGACCGCCTGCGCCCAGGGGTTCATCTTCTCGGCCGCGTCGCCGGGCAGGAAGCCGAGGTCCTGGCCGCCCACCGCGTAGAGCGGCCGGAAGACCATGATCTTCTTGTGCTGGCGCTTCTCCAGCACCGCCTCCAGGCCCGCGCAGAGCGCCAGCGCCGACTTGCCGGTGCCGGCCCGGCCGCCGAGCGAGACGATGCCGACCTCCGGGTCGAGCAGCAGGTCGATCGCGAGCCGCTGCTCCGCCGACCGCCCGTGCAGGCCGAACACGTCCTTGTCGCCGCGGACCAGCGTGATCTGCCGCTTGCCGGTGACCCTCGCGAGAGCGGAGCCGCGGTCGGAGTGGACGACGAGTCCGGTGTTGACCGGGATGTCGGCCACGACGTCCGTGAAGAGCCGCTCGCGGTCGTAGAGCTCGCTCATCGCGTCGCCGCCGAGCGTCACGTCGTCCATGCCGGTCCAGCCGGACTCGGGGGCCTGCTCGGCCAGGTACTCCTCCGCGGCGAGGCCGATGGAGGCGGCCTTCACGCGCATCGGCATGTCCTTGGACACGACGGTCACCGCGGCGCCCTCGCTCTGCAGGTTGAGCGCGACGGCGAGGATCCTCGCGTCGTTGTCGCCCATCTGGAGCCCGCTCGGCAGCACCGACATGTTCGAGTGGTTGAGCTCGACGCGGAGCGTGCCGCCCCGGCCGACGGCGATGGGGAAGTCGAGGCGCTCGTGCTGCACGCGCAGCTCGTCGAGGCGGCGCAGGGCCTGCCGGGCGAAGTAGCCGATCTCGGGATCGTTGCGCTTCCCCTCGAGCTCGCTGATGACGACGATCGGCAGCACGACGGCGTGCTCCGCGAACCGGAACATCGAGGAGGGATCCGACAGCAGCACCGAGGTGTCCAGGACGTAGGTGCGGAGGAGCTGATCGGCCGGATCCGAGGAGCCGTGCTGGACACGGCGGTGGACGCCGCCCTGCGTCCCGGTCTGCGGATCCATGCCCTGGGGAACTGTCACGACGACTCTCCACACTCCGGGGGCCGGAGCCCCCGGCTCATGTCCTCGAGCCGGCCTCATCGGTGCGTGTCGTGCACCGCGCAGCGTCCCTTCGGCGTCTGCGCGATGTCGAGCCGTACTTCTGTGACCGTCTCGACCAGGCGCTGTACCTGATGACTCGAACCTAACCCGGCGAATGACATCCGTGTGCTTCTCACCGCTACGAATGTGTAACCAGTGTGTGAACGCGCGGAATCCGGCCTAGTAGTCGATGCTCGTGGCCGACGAGATCAGGGCGGCGCGGAGCAGCGCGAGGGTCGCGTCGGTGGTGCCGGCGTGCGCGCTGAAGCGGACGGTGCTCGGACGCAGGCGCGCGGTGACGCCGTGCGCGGCGAGGGAGGCCGCCAGCGGGGCCAGTTCCTCCGGCTCCGGCTCGACGACCACGATGCCGGCGCGCTCGTGCTCGCCGCGGGAGCCCACGACCGCCAGCCCGAACTCGTCCGCGAGGTCGACGATCGCGCTGACCCGCTCCGCCACGAGCGCGGCGATCGTCGACTGCCCGACCGCGGCGACCTCCTCCAGCGCCGACGCGAGCCGGGCCTGGGCGATCGGGTCCGGGTTGCTGATGCTGAAGGCGCGGGCGTCGCCGCGCGGCGGAGCCACCTCGTCCCACGGCTCCGCCTGCTCCGATCCCGTCCAGCCGGAGAGCACCGGGGTCAGCCGCGACAGCGCCCGCTCGCTGAGCGCGAGGAAGCCCGTCCCCCAGCCGGCGCGGAGCCACTTCTGGCCGCCGGTGACGACCACGTCCGCCAGCTCGTAGGGCGCGTCGACGACGCCGAAGCCCTGGATCGCGTCGAGGACGAGCATCCGGTCGCCGATCACGTCGCGGATCGCCGCGACGTCCGCGAGGTAGCCGGTGCGGGAGTCGACCAGGCTCACCGCGACGGTCGTCACGTCGTCCGTGAGCTGCTCGCGGACCGCCTCCGGCGTCACCCGTCCCTGCTCGGTCCGCAGCCAGCGGGGCTCCACCGAGCCGAGAGCCTGCGCCGAGCGCACCGCCGCGAACGGCAGGCTCGGGAACTCCGCGGCCGACAGCAGCACCGCGCCCGAGGCGCCGAACAGCGCGTGCAGGAGGCCGGTCGAGGTGTTGGGCTGGAAGACGACGCGGTCGCTGGGGACGCGCACGAGCGCCGCCGCCGCCTCCCGGACGCGCTCGTCCTGCCGGAACAGCTCGTCGAGGGTGCCGCTGCGCGCGCGCACCAGCAGCTCGACGGCCGCCTCCTGCTCGGCGGCGACGGTCGCCGAGAGCGGGCCCACCCGGCCGAAGTCGAGGTACCCGGTCTCCTCGCCGAAGCCGGCGAGGTAGTCCTCGGTCGTGGTGGAGGTGGCCTCGTTCGAGCTCATGCCGGCCCTTCCGGTCGGTGGTGCGGCAGGAGCCGCGAGGTCAGCTGCCGAAGCGGCGGTGCCGTCCGGCGTAGTCGCGGAGCGCGCGGAGGAAGTCGACCTCGCGGATGTCGGGGCCGAGCGCCTCCATGAAGTAGAACTCGCTGTGCGCGCTCTGCCAGAGCATGAAGTCGGAGAGGCGCTGCTCCCCCGAGGTGCGGATGACCAGATCGGGGTCGGGCTGCCCGCTGGTGTACAGGTGCTCGCCGATGAGCTCCGGGGTCAGCAGGCCCGCGACGTCCTCGATGGAGGAGCCGCGCTTGCCGTGCTCCTCCAGGATGCTCCGCACGGCCTGGGCGATCTCGTGCCGCCCGCCGTAGCCGACCGCGAGATTGACGTGCAGGCCCGTGTGAGAGGCGGTGCGCGCCTCCGCCGTGTCGAGCGCGGCCACGAGCGAGGGCGGGAGGCCCTCGTCGGAGCCGACGTGCTGCACGCGCCAGTCGGGCTGCTGCGAGACCTCCTCGGCGAGGTCGGCGATGATCGCGATCAGCTCGGTCAGCTCGCTGCTGTCGCGGCCGACGAGGTTGTCCTGCGAGAGCAGGTAGAGGGTGACGTGGCGCACGCCGAGCTCGTCGCACCACTGCAGGAACTCGTGCACCTTGGCGGCGCCGGCCCGGTGGCCGTGCGCGGCGGTCTCGAGGGCCCGCTGCCGCGCCCAGCGCCGGTTGCCGTCGATGATCATCGCGACGTGGTTCGGCAGGGAGTCGGGAGGAAGGCTCGAGCGGAGGCGCTTCTTGTAGACGCCGTAGAGGAGGTCCCTTCCCACAGGCAGTCTCGGCTTCGGCACAGTGACACGGTAGTCGACCCGGGGCGCTCCTCGAAGCCCGGCGGCGCTCGGCGTCGGCCCGGGACGGCGTCGTAGTCTGTCCGGCATGAGCCAGCGGCCGACGCCTCCCCCGTCCGATCCCCGCGCCCGCACCGACCGCGGCGGAGACGCCGTCGGAGCGGACCGCCCGGACCTGCCCGCCCTCCCCCTCGTCGAGGACGCGATCGAGCACGACTCCTCGGCGGAGGTCCGGCCCACCTGGCGCGGCTGGATCCACGCCGGCCTCTTCCCGCTCGCGATCGTCGCCGGAGTGGTGCTGATCGTGGTCGCGGAGGGGACCGCGGCGAAGTGGGCGGCCGCGGTGTTCGCGACCACGTCGCTCCTGCTCTTCGGCAACTCCGCTCTGTACCACCGCTTCGACTGGAAGCCGCGGACGAAGATGATCCTCAAGCGGATCGACCACGCCAACATCTTCCTGCTGATCGCCGGCACCTACACGCCGCTGGCCGTGCTCGCCCTGCCGCCCGCGCAGGGCACGCTCCTGCTGGTCCTGGTCTGGGCGGGGGCGCTGCTCGGGATCGGCTTCCGCGTCTTCTGGATCGGCGCGCCGCGCTGGCTCTACGTGCCGCTCTACCTGCTGCTGGGCTGGGCGGCCGTGATGTACCTCGGTCCGCTCTTCGAGGCCAGCGCGACGATGATGGTGCTCGTCCTCGCCGGCGGGCTCTGCTACTCCGCCGGAGCCGTGATCTACGGGATCAAGAAGCCCAACCCGGTCCCGGGCGTCTTCGGCTTCCACGAGATCTTCCACGCGCTCACGGCCGTGGCGTTCCTCTGCCACTGGACGGCGGCGCTGATCGTCTCGCTCCACCCCGCCTACAACGCCTAGCGGGGCCCGGGCCCACCGCTGCGGGCCGGGCTCAGCCCTCGTTGCGCTCCGCCTCCTCGGCGTCGAGCCGCTCCTTCACCTGGGCGGTGTAGGTGGTGCGCCGCACGCGCCGGACCATGTCGAGCGCGAGGAGGACGGCGGCCAGAGCGATCACGAGCATCGTGATGAAGCCGAAGAGGCCCGGCGTGACCGTGTCCTCGTTGAACTCGGGACCCGGGGTCGGCACCGTCGTGGAGGCGAGGACGACGGCGCGCTGGGCGCCCTCGAGCAGCCCGGCGATCACGCGCGCACCTCGTCGGCGACGACGACGCCGGAGCCGTCGGGCTCCGGGGACACCGGGGCGTCCCCCGAGGGCTCGGGGTCGGGAGCGATCGGCGGGACGACCGCGGTCGGGCCCGGGGCGAGCTCGGCCAGGTCGAGACCGGCGAAGAGATCCGTCTCGGGCGTCGGCGCGTCGACCCGGCTCTCGACGAGCTGGAAGTCGTCGGTCGGCCAGGCGGCGTCGATCGCCTCGTGCGGGAGGAAGAAGAAGGCGTTGTCCGGAGCGACCTGGCTGGCGTGGGCCAGCAGGGCCGCATCGCGCCGATCGTGGAAGCCGGAGATCACGACCCGCGTGGTCGCGAGGTACGGGGTGTCCTCGTTCCAGCGCTTCATCTCCTCGAAGACCGACAGGCGCGGGTCCTCCGGGTCGATCGAGCGCAGGTGCTCGGCGATCGCCCGCAGCTTCTGGCCGCTGAAGACGCGGTCGTAGTACAGCTTCGAGACCGACCACGGAGCGCCCGTGTCCCGGTACTCCTCGGCGAGGCCCGCCGCGCGGTAGGCCTCGACGGCGACCTGGTGGGCGCGGATGTGGTCGGGGTGCGGGTAGCCGCCGTTCTCGTCGTAGCTGATGATCACGTGCGGCCGGAACCGGCGGACCAGGCGCACGAGCGGAGCGGCGGCCGTGGCGAGCGGCAGACCCGCGAACGAGGCGGCGTCGACCTTCCCGTCCTCGGGCATGCCGGAGTCGACGAAGCCGAGCCAGGCGTGCTCGACGCCGAGCGCCTCGCGAGCGGCCGCCATCTCGTAGCGGCGGAGGCCGCCGATGTCGCGCTCGGCGTGCGCGCGGGCCTCGAGGCCCTCGTTCAGCACGGAGCCGGCCTCGCCTCCGGTGCAGGAGACCACCATGACCTCGGCGCCCCGCGAGGCGTAGGCGGCCAGTGTCGCCGCGCCCTTGCTCGACTCGTCGTCAGGATGGGCGTGCACGGCGAGGAGGCGCGGAGTGTCCCGCACCTCCGAATCGACGGAGACCTCGACGGCCTGGGACACGATCGCTCGATTCCTCGGGGTTTAATGGGATCGGCGCTCCTGTCCGCGAAGGACGCGCGCCACCCGTCCAGAGTAGACGCATCACCCAGGGAGTTCCGTGGCCGCCCGCACGTCCGAGAGCGTCGAGGGAGCCGCCGCGCCCGCACTCGATCCGGACGCGGTCCGCGCCGCCGGACCCCTCGCCACCCGCTACGGCCGCACGACGCGCACCCGCCGCGGCAACCGCTGGCTCTTCGGCGGCGTCGCGCTCGCCTTCGTCGCCGTCTTCGCCGCCTGGGTCGTCTGGGCCGGACTCGACGGAGCACGCGGCGGAGTGGACGTCCAGGACACCGCGCACCAGGTCGTCGACGACCGCACCGTCACCGTCTCCTTCGACCTCACCGCGCCCGTCGGCCGCGAGGTCGCCTGCGCGGTCCAGGCCCTCAACGAGCAGTCCGCCGTGGTCGGCTGGCTGGTCGTGGAGTACCCCGCCTCGACGGAGCGCTTCCGCTCCTACACGGAGACCGTCCGCACCATCGAGCTCGCGAACACAGGTTTGATCTCCTCCTGCTGGCTCCCGTAGGCTTGCCCGAAGCCCTGACGGACTCGTCGGGGCCTCGCCATTCCCACCGCCGCCTGACGCCGGCCGTCCCCACCGCCGGACGCGGACACCTCCGCACGGTGCTGTCGGGCGCCGCGAGCGCGGCCCGCAGAGCAGGAGCCCACCATGGCCGACCAGTCACAGGTGACCTGGATGACCCAGGAGTCGTACGACCGCCTCGAGGCGGAGCTCACCGAGCTGTCCACCAACGGACGCGAGGAGATCGCCAAGCGCATCGAGGTCGCCCGCGAGGAGGGCGACCTGAAGGAGAACGGCGGCTACCACGCCGCGAAGGACGAGCAGGGCAAGATCGAGGCCCGCATCCGCCAGCTGACCTCCCTCCTCCGCGAAGCCGAGATCGGCACGCCCCCCGAGAGCCACGGAGTCGTCGAGGCCGGCACCATCATCACCGCCGAGATCGCCGGCGACGAGTCCCGCTTCCTCCTCGGCAACCGCGAGATGGCGGGCGAGAGCGACCTCGACGTCTACAGCCCCCAGAGCCCCCTCGGATCGGCGATCATGGGCCTGAACGTCGGCGACACCGCCCGCTTCACGGCACCCAACGGGCGGGAGATCGAGGTCCGCGTCGCCAACGTCGAGACCTGGTCCGGCCACTGATCGCACGTCGCGGCGCTCTCCGCGGCGTTGTCGTCGGGCGCGATACCGCCGGTATCGCTTCCTCCTCCGCCTTGCGGAGAACGCCGCGACGCACGATCAGCCCTCTCCAGACCGGGGGGCGCCGGCTTCGCGGCGACAGCGTCGGGCGCGACACCGCCGGTATCGCTTCCTCCTCCGCCTTGCGGAGAACGCCGCGACGCACGATCAGCCCTCTCTGAAGGGGAGCGGGGCGCCGGCTTCGCGGCGACAGCGTCGGGCGCGATACCGCCGGTATCGCTTCCTCCTCCGCCTTGCGGAGAACGCCGCGACGCACGATCAGCCCTCTCTGAAGGGGAGCGGGGCGCCGGCTTCGCGGCGACAGCGTCGGGCGCGACACCGCCGGTACCGCTTCCTCCTCCGCCTTGCGGAGAACGCCGCGACGCACGATCAGCCCTCTCCGAACGGGAGCGCCGCGCCGGCTTCGCGGCGACGGCGAGGGCGCGAGATCGCCGGTACCGGCTTTGTCCTCCGCTCTGCGGAGAACACCGCGGCGCCCTCGAGCGATCAGTTGCGGGAGATGCGGGGGGCGTAGCCGGCGTCGGTGAGGACCTGGATGACGCGGTCGGCGTGCTCGGGGCCGCGGGTCTCGACGCTGATCTCGATCTCGACCTCGCTGATCTGCAGGCCCCGGCCGTGCCGGGTGTGCAGCACCTCGACCACGTTCGCGTTCGCCTCCGAGATGAGCTCCGCGATGCGCGACAGCTGCCCCGGACGATCCGGCAGCCCGATGCTCATCTTGAGGTAGCGCTCCGACGCGGCCAGGCCCCGGCTGATCACCCGCTCCATCATCAGCGGATCGATGTTGCCGCCCGACAGGATGACCGCGGTCGCTCCGGCGTCGCGGATCTTCCCCGTCAGGATCGCCGCGATGCCCACCGCGCCCGCGGGCTCCACCACGAGCTTCGCCCGCTCCAGCAGCACCAGCAGAGCCCGGGCGATGTCGTCGTCCTCGACGGTGACGACCTCGTCCACCATCTCGCGGACGATCGCGAAGTTCAGCTGCCCCGGCTTCGCCACGGCGATGCCGTCGGCGATCGTCGGAGAGATCGTGATCGCGGTCGGCTCACCGCTCGCGAGCGAGAGCGGATACGGTGCCGCGTTGGCCGCCTGCACGCCGATGACGCGGAGAGTGCGCCCCTCCTCGGCCGCCTTCTGCTTGGCCGCCGAGGCGACCCCGGCGATGAGGCCGCCCCCGCCGATGGGCACCACGATGGTCTCGACGGCGGGGGCCTGCTCGAGGATCTCGAGGCCGACCGTGCCCTGCCCTGTGATCACGTCGGGGTGGTCGTAGGGAGGAACGAAGACCGCGCCCGTGCGCTCGGCGAACTCCGCCGCCGCCGCGAGCGCCTCGTTGAAGATGTGGCCGCTCAGCACCACGTCCGCGCCGTAGTCGCGGGTGGCTGCGAGCTTGGGCAGCGCGACGCCGATCGGCATGAAGATCGTGGCCTTGATCCCCAGCTCCCGCGCCGCGTAGGCGACGCCCTGCGCGTGGTTGCCGGCCGAGGCCGCCACGACTCCGCGGGCCCGCTCCTCCGGGGTGAGCCGCGACATCCGGAACACGGCTCCGCGGATCTTGTAGGAGCCGGTGCGCTGGAGGTTCTCGCACTTGAGGAACACGGGCGAGCCGAGGACCTGCGCGAGGAAGGTGCTCGTCTCCATGGGGGTGGCGGCGATGACGGGGGCGAGGACGGCGCGGGCCGCCTCGAACTCGTGGAGGGCGGGTCCGACGACGCGGCTAGTCTGCATGCTCTGCGGCAACTCTCTCGGGGGTTCGGGTCGGCGAGCGCCAGGCTCCGCTCGCGACGTACTTGACCATGACGTTGAGCGTGGCCACGACGGGCACCGCGAAGAAGGCGCCGGCGATGCCGCCGATGATCGAGCCTCCTGCCACCGCGAGCACGACGGCCAGCGGGTGGACCTTGACCGCCGACCCCATGATCAGCGGCTGGAGGATGTGGCCCTCGAGCTGCTGCACCGCGAGGACGACGATCAGCAGGAAGAGCGCGATCAGCGGTCCGTTGTAGACCAGCGCGATGAAGACGGCCAGCGCCCCGGTCACCACGGCGCCGATGACCGGCACGAAGGAGCCGAGGAAGACGAGCACGCCGATCGGGATGGCCAGCGGGACGCCGAGGAGGAAGGAGCCGAGGCCGATGCCGACCGCGTCGACGAAGGCGACCAGGATCTGCACCTTCACGAAGTTGGTCAGCGTCACCCACCCTGCGCGACCGGCGCCGTCGACGGCTCCGCGGGCGCGGCGCGGGAAGAGGCGGACGACCCAGCTCCAGATGTTCGGCCCGTCGATGAGGATGAACAGCGTCGAGAAGAGGGTGAGCAGCACGCCCGTCAGCAGGTGGCCGACGGTCGAGCCGACGCTGAGCGCGCCGCTGACCAGCATCCCCGAGTCCTGCTGCAGGGCCGTGAGCGCCTGCTGCGCGTACTGGTTGATGTCGGTCTCGGTGAGGTGGAGCGGCGACTCGAGGAGGAAGGCCTTGAAGTCGTCGTAGGACTGCACCGTCTGCCGGCTGAGGTCGTCGAAGCCGGAGTAGACCTGGGTGACGACGAGGAAGAGGAGCCCGCCGATCACCACGACGATCCCCAGCTCCGCCAGGACGACGGCGGCCCACTTGGGCCAGCGGTGGCGCTGGAGGAAGCTCGAGAACGGCACCAGGAGGGCGGCGATCACGATCGCGAGCAGGAGCGGGATGACGATCAGCCGCAGCTCGATGACGAGCAGCACCAGCACCGCGAGCGCCGCGACCACGACGAGGACGCGCCAGGCCCAGGCGCCGGCGATGCGCATCCCGTCGCTCACGAACGCCGAATCGGCGACGGGAGCGGGCCGGGAGGGGGCGGCCGGGGCGACGGGCGCGGCGGGCTGGACGGCGCGCGGGCCGGAGGTGCGGCGGGACCTGCCGAGTCTCATCTGCCCAGACTAGGCCCCGGTGCATACCCCGCGCGGTATCCCCGGGGAGTGCTCATGCGGCGGCGCCGACCGCCGCCTGCTCCGGTGCCGGACCGACCGCGACCGGGCGCCGCGCGGGCAGCACGCCGACCTGCTCCCCCGGCTCGAGGCGGTGCCCCGACGCGTGCTGGACGGTGACCTCCTCGCCCGTCGACAGCCGGACGGTCGAGCGCCGCACCGGCCCCAGGAAGCTCGAGGCGAGGACGACTCCGGGCAGGGAGTCGGGAGCGCCGTCGGCCACGACGGCGAGGTCCTCGGGGCGGAGGAACACCGACACGGGCCCGTCGGCCGCCGCCGCGTCGACGAGCGGCAGGCGCACGCCGAGCGCGAGGACCGATCCCGACGAGACCGTCCCCGCGACCACCGTCGAGAGGCCGACGAAGCGGGCCGTGAAGGCGGTCGCCGGGCGCGCGTAGAGGTCCTCCGGTGCACCCAGCTGCTCGATCCGCCCGGCGTTCATCACCGCGACGCGGTCGGCGACGGCGAGCGCCTCCTCCTGGTCGTGCGTGACGAAGAACGTGGTGATGCCGATCTCGGACTGCAGGCGCTTGATCTCGTCGCGCAGCTGGACGCGGACCTTCGCGTCCAGGGCCGACAGGGGCTCGTCCAGCAGCAGCACCCGCGGCCGCGTGACGAGGGCGCGCGCGAGCGCCACCCGCTGCTGCTGGCCGCCGGAGAGCTCGTGCGCGTAGCGGTCGCCGAGGGCGCCGAGGCCCACGACCTCCAACGCCTCCCCCGCGGCCGCCCGGCGCTCGCGCGCCCCGACTCCCCGGGTGCGCAGCCCGAACTCGACGTTCTCGCGCGCCCGCAGGTGCGGGAAGAGCGAGTACGACTGGAAGACCATGCCCATGTCGCGCTTCGCGACGGGGACGTGGGCGACGTCCTCCTCGTCTACGAGGATCCGCCCCGCGTCGATCCGCTCGAGACCGCTGAGGGCGCGCAGGGCTGTGGTCTTGCCGCAGCCGGAGGGGCCGAGCAGCGCGATGAACTCGCCCGGGGCCACGTCGAACGAGACGCCGTCGAGCGCTCGCGCGGAGCCGTAGTGCCGCTCCACGTCGACGAAGCGCACGCGGGCGCCGGGGAGGGTGGGAGCGGTCACGAGGAGCCTTTCGAGGAGCGGGCCCGGCCCGTCGGCAGGCCGATCCGCGCGAGGCGGCCGATCCCGATCAGGAGGGCGAAGGCGAAGAGGAGGGAGAGCAGCGAGAAGATCACGGCGACGTAGGCGTCGGACTTCGACACCTGCACCAGGCCGGTCTGGAGGGTGGTGCGGCTGAGGAGCGAGGCGATCGTGTACTCGCCGAGGACGACTGCGACGGAGATCAGCGCGGCCGCGACCAGGCCCCGGCGCAGGTTCGGCAGGAGGACCCTCCCGAGCACCGCGAGCGGGCCCGCGCCGAGCGAGCGGGCCGCCTCCGAGAGCGTCACGGCGTCGAGACCGGCGAGGTCCGCCGCCACGGCGCGGTAGGCGTAGGGCAGGACCAGCACCCCGTAGGCGAGAGCGAGCGTCCACGGCGCGGAGCCGGCGAGCTCGGTGACCACGGAGTAGACCGGCGCGAGGCCGACGACGAGGACGATGGCGGGCACGGTCAGCGGGAGCAGGCAGACCAGCTCCAGAGCCCGGCGCAGGCGCGGGAGCCGGATCTCGACGAGCAGCATCGTCGGCACCAGCAGGACCAGGACGATGAGGGCGGTGACGACGGCGAGGACCAGCGAGTTGCCGATCCCCTGGAACAGCGAGCGGTAGGCGCGCTCGTTCTCCGGGTCGAGGATCGCCGTCCAGTGCGAGAGGTCGTGGCCGTCGGCGCCGCGGAGCGTGAACTCCGCCATCGCGACGATCGGGACGGCGAACACCAGCCCGGTGATCACGAGCACCGCCCCGGACAGGAGCCGCGCGGGCCTCATCGCTGCCACCGCCGGGCCCGGCGCTGCAGCAGCGCGTACCCGGACATCAGGACCACCATCACCGCGAGCATCCCGAGCGCGAGGGCGCCCGCGAGGTTCTCGCGGCCCAGCACCGTCTCGCTGACCAGCGCGGCGCGGATCTGCAGCGGGACGATCTGCGCGCCCTGGCTGATGAGCGCCGCCGCGGTGGCGAAGGAGGAGAACGCGTTCGCGAACAGCAGCAGGACGCAGCCGAGGAACGACGGCGCCAGCACCGGGAGTGCCACGTGCAGCCAGTAGCCGAGCCGACCCCCGCCGAGCACCGCGTTCGCCTCGGCCCACTCCGGACGCAGGCCCTCGAGCGCGGGCAGGAACGTGAGCACCATCAGGGGCACCTGGAAGTAGAGGTAGGGGAGGACGAGCCCGGGCAGCTGGTAGAGCCACACGCCGTCGGCGTAGAGGTCGACGCCCGCTCCCGCGAGGAGGGTGGTCACCAGCCCCTGCACGCCGATCGTCGCGATGAAGGCGAACGCGAGCATCACGCCGCCGAACTGCGCGAGGACGCTCGCCGCTGCATCGACGACGGTCCGGAGCGCCCCGCGCGGATCGGAGCCGAGCAGGGCCAGGCACACGACCGCGCCCAGCACCGCGCCGACGACGGCGGTGACGGCCGAGAGCCCGAGCGACGCGCCGAAGGCGGACAGCACGACGGGATCCCCGAGCGCCAGCACGTTCGCCGTGGTGAAGCGGCCGTCTCCGTCCGTGAATCCGGTCGCCACGGCGAGGACCGTGGGGACGGCCAGGAACAGCAGGACGTAGAGCGCGAAGGGGGCGACGCCCAGCACGGCCGGGGTGCCGCGCCGTCTCCGGGGCGCAGACGCCCCGGAGACGGCCTCGGCGGGAGCGGTGGTCACTGGATCGCCGCGGCCCACTTCTCGGCGAGGAGCGACGAGGCCGCCTCGGTCTGCTCCTCCGTGAACTGGACGAGGTCGGAGGGAGCGGCGCCGACGGCGTCGAGCGCGTCCTGGTCGACCGTGCCGGCCTCGGTCATCGCGGCCAGGCGCACCGGGTAGGCGCCGGCGGCGAGGTAGAGGTTCTGCGCGGCGTCGGAGTAGAGGTACTCCTGCCAGAGCCGCGCGGCCGCGGGGTGCGGAGCGTCGGCGTTGACCGCCTGGTTGTAGTAGCTGCCGACGGCGGAGCCCGGGAGGACTGTCGTCGTCCACTCGCGGGCGCCCTCGTTCGCCTTCCCGGCGGCGAGGTTGTTGTAGCTCCAGTCGAAGACGACCGGGGTCTCGCCCGAGGCGATGGTGGCGTCGGTCGGGTCCAGCGGCAGGAAGTTGCCGGCGTCGTTCAGCTTCTCGAAGAAGTCGATCCCCGCCTGGACGTCGTCGGCGGAGCCGCCGGACTGGAGAGCCGCGAGCTGCACTGCGGCCGCGGCGGCTCCCGCCTGGGTCGGGTCGCCGTTGATCGCGACCGAGCCGCGGTAGTCGGCGCCGAGGAGGTCCTCGAGCGACGTGGGCGCAGGCACCGCGGCCGCGTCGAACCCGATCGACATCAGGCCGGTGTAGTCGTTGACCCAGAGGCCCGACTCCTCCTTGTTCCCCTCGGGGATGTCGTCCCAGGACTCGACCTTGTACGGCGCGAACATGTCCGTGTTCGCCAGAGCGACGGCCGGCCCCAGGTCGAACACGTCGGGAGCGGTGTCCTGCCCGGCGAGGTTCTCCGCCGTGCTGATCTCCTCCGCGGAGGAGACGTCGGGGTCGGCGGAGTTCACGGTGATGCCGTACTCGTCCTCGAAGCCGCTGATCAGCTCGCCGTAGTTCGCCCAGGTGTCGGGCAGGGCGATGACGTTGAGCTCGCCCTCGGCCTTCGCGGCCTCGACCAGGGCGTCCAGCCCACCGAGGTCCGCGGCGGACGTGGCGGACGCCGCGTCCGCGCCGCTGCCGTCGGACGAGGCGGTGGCGCCGCCGGAGCAGGCCGAGAGTGTGAAGACGAGGGCGGTGCCGGCGGCGGCGACCGCGGCGGCGCGCGACAGGCGCTGAATGGTCAAGGGTCCTCCAGGAGTCGGGTGGGCCGCCCCGGTGGGACGGCCTCGGGCACGGTAGGAGCGCCGCGAGACGGCGAGGGAGCGCGGCGGTGAATGCCGGGCGAACGCCGGGGGCCGAATCGGGGACGGCGATGTCGGGGGCGTTCGCTAGCGTGGGCGGACCATGACCGAGCAGCTCTCCCCCGCGCTGGCGCGCCGCATCGCCCTGGCGGCGCAGGGGTTCGGCGTCCCCCGTCCCTCCCGGGTCGACGCGCGCCGGGTGCGCGCCGCCGTGGACCGGATCCGCCCGCTCCAGCTCGACTCGGTGAACGTCTTCGAGCGGAGCCACTACCTGCCGCTGCTCGCGCGGCTCGGCCCATACGATCGCTCCCTCCTCGACGCCGCGGCCTTCTCCCCCGACGGCCCCTACGTCGAGTACTGGGCCCACGAGGCCGCCCTCGTCCGCCGCGAGGACCTCCCGCTCTACCGCTGGCGGATGGAGCACTACCGCCGGGTCCGCCTGCCCGAGCACGAGGGCTGGGCCCACGAGAACCGCGCCACCCTCGACTGGCTCCGCGCCGCGCTCGCCGACGGTCCCCTCCGCGCCTCCGAGATCGAGCACGAGGCCAACGTCCGCACGGGCCCCTGGTGGGGCTGGTCCGACATCAAGCGCGGCCTCGAGGTCCTGTTCCGCTGGGGCGAGGTGGTGACGGCGGGGCGCACGCGCTTCGAGCGCTCCTACGGTCTCGCCGAGCGGCTCCTCCCGAGCGCGGTGCTCGATGCCGACGTGCCCCTCCCCGACGCCGTCCGCGAGCTCGTGCGCCGGGCGGCCCGGGCCCACGGGATCGGCACCCTCGGCGACCTGGCCGACTACCACCGGCTGCTCCAGTCCCCCACGCGCGTCGCGATCGACGAGCTGGTCGAGGCGGGCGAGCTCGAGCGCGTCGAGGTGCGCGGCTGGGAGCGGGGCGGGCGGCCCGTTCCGCTCTGGCGGCACGTCGACGCCCGACGCCCCCGCACGCTCCGGGCGGACGCGCTCCTCTCGCCGTTCGACCCCGTGGTCTGGCACCGGCCGAGGGCCGAGCTGTTCTTCGGCTTCCACTACCGGATCGAGATCTACACCCCGGCCGAGCAGCGGGTCCACGGCTACTACGTCCTCCCCGTGCTCCTCGACGACGTGATCGCTGCCCGGGTCGACCTCAAGAGCGAGCGCAAGCGCCGGGTCCTCCTCGTGCAGGCCGCCTGGCTCGAGCCGGGGGCCCCGGCCGACACGCCGGAGCGGCTCGCCGCACTGCTGGTCGAGGCGGCGGCCTGGCAGGGCCTCGACGCCGTCGAGGTCGTCGGTCGCGGCGACCTCGCGGCCGCCCTCGCCGCAGCACTGAGGAGGATCACGTGAGCGCGCCCGGCGGCGTCCTGGCGCTGGCGCTGTCGGAGCGCTGCGTCGCCCGTCTGCTCGAGCGCGGGAGCGTCGTCGGAGTCGGCACGGGCGAGCTCGCCCACGCGGCCGGCGTCTCCCTCCGGACCTTCCACCGGTACCTCGGCGGGAAGGAGGACTGCGTGCGTCCGGTGCTCGCCGCCGCGATCGCCGCGATGGGACGCGCCCTCCTCGAGCGCCCGGCCGCCGAGCCGCTGAACGCGGCGCTCGGTCACGCCTTCGCCGCGGCGGCCTCCGGTCCCCAGCTCGACCGCACCCTCCGGCTGATCCCCCTGCTCACCGAGACCTCGGCGATGCGCGCGGTCTGGGCGCAGTCGCTGCACGACGGCGAGGAGGCGCTGACGCCGTTCCTCGCGGAGCGGATGGGGCTCGGCCGCACGTCCCCGCACCGGGCGGCCGTCCTGGCCACCGTCGTCCTCGCCCTGGTCCGGCGGGCGCTGGTCGACGCGGCCGCGAGCGGCATCGACCCGGCGCCGGTCTTCGCCGAGTACCTGACGACCGTCGACGGCGGTCCGCTGGCGGCTCCGACCGGATGACGTCCCGTCCGGCGCGGTGGCGCGTGCCCCGCTGCCAGGGGCGGGATCCGGGCGGGCGGCGATCGTCGACGGGGCGTCGGCCGGATCAGCCTGCTAGAAGCGCGATCCCATCTCGGAGAGGCGGGCGACGCGGTCCGCGATCGGCGGATGGGTCGCGAAGAGGCGCGCGACCACTCCCGGCTTCGACGGGTCGGCGATCCAGAGGTGCGCCATCGAGCTGTTCTGCCGCTGCATCGGCCGGCCCGCGGACTCGAGCTTGAGCAGGGCGCGGGCGAGGGCGTCGGGGTGGCGGGTCGTCAGCGCGCCGGTCGCGTCGGCGAGGTACTCGCGCTGGCGGGAGATCGAGAGCTGCACGACCGAGGCGACGATCGGCGCGAGGACCATCGACACCAGCCCGACGATCAGGAGCGCCGGGTTGCCCCCGCCGTTGCCGTTGCCGCCCCGCCCGAAGAAGGCCAGGCGGAGGAAGGCGTCCGAGAGGAAGCCCACCGCGACGACGAGACCGAAGACGATCATCGAGACGCGGATGTCGTAGTTGCGGACGTGGCCCAGCTCGTGGGCCATCACGCCCTCCAGCTCGGCGTCGTCCATGATCGCGAGCAGGCCGGTCGTCGCGGCGACGACGGCGTGCTCGGGGTCGCGGCCGGTCGCGAACGCGTTCGGCGCCGGGTCGTCGATCAGGTACACCTTCGGCATCGGCGTGCCCGTCGCGATCGAGAGGTTCTCGACGATGCGGTACAGCCTCGGCTCGTCCGCCTTCTCCACCGCCACGCCGCCGCTGAGCGCGACCGCCTGGCGAGCGGCGAAGAAGTACTGGAAGAACGCGTACCCGGCGGCGATCACGAGGACCACCACGACGATCGTCGTGCTGCGGTAGACCGCTGCCGCCAGGGCGCCCAGGCCGCCGATGATCACCAGGAACAGGACGAGGATCAGGACCGTGTTGCGCTTGTTGCGGGCGATCGCGCTGTACACGGCGTCTGCCTAGAACTGGACGCGCGGGGGCTCCGAGATCGCGGCGAGATCGCCGACCTCGAAGAACTCGCGCTCCGAGAAGCCGAGCCGGCGCGAGAAGAGCGTGTTCGGGAAGACCTTCACCTTGGTGTTCATCTCGCGCACGCCACCGTTGTAGAAGCGCCGGGCCGACTGGATCTTGTCCTCGGTGTCGACCAGCTCGCCCTGCAGCTGGAGGAAGTTCTGGCTCGCCTGCAGCTGGGGGTACGCCTCCGCGACCGCGAAGATCGACTTCAGCGCGCTCTGCATGTGGTCCTCGGCGACCGACGCCTCCGCCGGGCCCTGGGCCTGCAGCGTCTCGGCGCGAGCCTGCGTCACCGACTCGAAGACCTGGCGCTCGTGCGAGGCGTAGCCCTTCACGGAGTCGATCACGTTGGGGATCAGATCCGCGCGGCGCTTCAGCTGGACGGTGATGTCGCTCCACGCCTCGTCCACGCGGACGTTGAGGGTGACCAGCGAGTTGTACGTCGCCCAGAGGTAGACCCCGAGGATGACGACGAGCGCGACGACGACGATGAGCGGGACGAGCCATTCCATGCCGTCCAGTGTAGGGACGGCGCGCTCCCCGGCACCTGTCGATGAGGCGCATTCGCAGGGGCGGGTCGGCCCTACTTGAGGGTCTTCTGCAGCAGGACGGTGCTGAGCCAGCGCTCGAACTTGAAGCCGACGCGGCCCATCCGGCCGACCTCGACGAATCCGAACTGCGCGTGCATCGCCAGCGACGCCTCCGCGCCCTTGTCGGCGATGACGGCCATGATCTGACGGATCCCCACGGCCTTCGCGCGCTCGAGGAGCTCGGCCATCAGCGCCCGGCCGAGGCCCTTGCCCGTGGAGGCCGCCCGCAGGTAGATCGAGTTCTCCACGGTGAAGCGGTACGCCCGCTTGGAGGACCACGGCGACACCATCGCGTAGCCGAGGATCTGGCCCGACGGCGAGACGGCCACGATGAAGGGCAGCCCGAGCTTCTGGTTGCGGGAGAACTTCGTCCGCCACTCCTTCAGCGTCGAGTCGTCCTCGTCGAAGGTCACCACCGTGTTGCGCACGTAGTGGTTGTAGATCTCGCGGATGTCCGGCAGGTCGGCGTCGCGGGCGTCGCGGATCTCGAACGAGAAGCCGGGCTCGGGAGGCGGCGCCTTCCGCAGGTGCGGCGGCAGGACGCGCCGGCTCTCGTACTCTTCCTCAAGCATCCGGCTCCCCTTCGGCTCCGCCCATCGATCCGGGCCAGCGTAGCCGCCCCGCGGGCGAGCGCCCGGTCACGCGAGAGCGCTCCAGTCGACCGGCTCCGCGCCGCGCTCCTCCAGGAGGGCGTTGGCGCGGCTGAACGGCCGGGAGCCGAAGAAGCCGCGCGAGGCCGACAGCGGGCTGGGGTGCGCGCTCTCGATCACTCCGGCCTCCCCCAGCATCGGGCGGAGCGACGCGGCGTCGCGGCCCCAGAGGATCGCGACGAGAGGCGCGTCCCGGGCGGCCAGCGTGCGGATCGCGTGCTCGGTGACCGCCTCCCAGCCCTTCCCGCGGTGCGAGGCGGGAGAGCCGGGGGCGACGGTGAGGACCCGGTTGAGCAGCATCACGCCGCTCGAGGTCCAGCCGCTGAGGTCGCCGTGCTCGGGCGGCTCGACGCCGAGGTCGTCCCGGAGCTCGCGGTGGATGTTCTGCAGGCTCCTCGGCAGCGGGCGCACGTGGCGCTCGACCGCGAAGGACAGCCCGATCGGGTGCCCGGGCGTCGGGTACGGGTCCTGTCCGACGATGAGGACGCGCACGTCCGCGAGCGGTGCGGCGAAGGCGCGGAGCACGTCGCGGCCCGCGGGGAGGTAGGGCCGGCCGGCCGCGACCTCGCCGCGGAGGAAGTCGCCCATCGCGGCGATGTCCCCGGCGACGGGGGTGAGCGCCTCCGCCCAGCCCCTGTCGATCAGTCCCGAGGCCGCGAGCTCAGCGAGGTCCACCGGGTCAGCCCGCCGCGAGCGTCGCGACGACGACTCCGGCGTCGCTGCCGCTGACGCGCCACACCGAGCCGGCGCCGCCGACGCGGAGCGCGCCGGTGCCGACGATCAGCACGGTGGACTCGTCGAGCGCGACGCCGCCGTCGACCAGGCCCGCCTCGACGGCCGCGACCAGGCGGCCGAGGGTCCCCCACTGCGCCGCGTGCACGTCGACCGTCACGTCGATGAGACCGATGCCCTCGAGCACCGTGACCTCGTCGAGCTCCTCCGCCGCGCCCTCCGGGACGACGGCGACGCCGCCGATCCGGTGGCCGCCGACGAGGGCGCGGTCGGCCGCGACGGCGGCTCCCGCCGAGTAGCCGGCGTACGGCACTCCGGAGGAGACGAGATCGCGCAGCCGCGGGAAGCAGGCCTCGAGCGCGTCGCGGTAGGCCGGGGTCAGCCCTCCGCCGACGAAGATCCCGTCGACGTCGTCGAAGACCGCGGGATCGATCCGGCCGCCCTCCGGCTTCATCACGGCGAACGCGTCGAGCGGGCCGACCGTCGCGAGCAGTGCCGCGTAGGCGGCGTAGGCCTCCGGGCCGAGCCCGTCGTGGACGACGACGATCGCGATGCGCGGGCCCTCGATCCGGCCGGCGTCGACCGCGTGGGCCCGCGCCTCCGCGAGGAACGCCCCGTACAGCTGCTGGTCGTGCTCGACGCCGCCTCCGCCGCCGATGAGGTGGACGCTCACTCGTCGTCCTCGGCGAGGGCTCCGTCCACCGGGGGCAGAGCCGACCAGGGGAAGACGATCCAGCGCGGGGTGCGGCGCCAGAAGAAATCGGGCTCGAGCACCGTGCGCGGCTTCGTGTAGAGGGTCACGGTGCGCACCTCGGCACCCATCGCGCGGATGAGCTTCACCGAGAGGGCGAGGGTGTGGCCGGAGTCGGAGACGTCGTCGACCAGGAGGATGCGCTTGCCGCGCACGGACGCCTCGTCGAGCAGCGGCGGCAGCACCACGGGCTCTGCCAGTCGCGCCTCGACGCCGGTGTAGAACTCGACGTTCAGCGCCCCGCAGCTCTTGATGCCGAGCGCGTAGGCCACGGCGCCCGCGAGGAGCAGACCGCCGCGCGCGATGGCGACGACCAGCTCCGGCCGATAGCCCGACGCGACCACGTCGTCGGCCAGGTGCCGAGCGGCGTCGCCGAACTCGAGCCAGCCGAGCACCTCCTTCTCCGTGGCGGCGAGGAGGGCGGCGGAGTCGTCGGCGTCGGAAACCATGAGGGACAGGCTAGGCCGTCGCGGGCCTCCGCGTCACATCGGTCAGGCGCGCGGGGCCAGGGGTCCCTTCGCGACCTTGTGCGGGGCCGCCTGCGCGACCGGCTTGATGGTCACCAGGTCGAGGTTGACGTGGGCGGGGAGCTCCACCGAGGAGACGATCGCAGCGGCGACGTCCTCCGCGACGAGCGGGTCGGGGACCTCGGCGTAGACCGCGTCGGCGCGCTCCCGGTCGCCGCCGAAGCGGACCAGCGAGAACTCGTCCGTGTGCACCATCCCCGGCGCGATCTCGATCACGCGGATCGGCTCGCCGGCCAGCTCGAGCCGCAGCACGGCGACCAGCGCGTGCGCGGCGTGCTTGGCGGCGTTGTACCCGCCTCCGCCCTCGTAGGCGACGTGGCCGGCGATCGAGGTGACCGTCACGATGTCCGCGGAGGTGCCGCTCCCCCGGATCCCGGCGCGCAGCAGCGGGAGCAGCGCGCTGGTCACGAGCTTCACCGAGAGCACGTTGATCTCGAACATGCGGCGCCAGTCCTCGGGGTCGGACCTCTCGACCGAGTCGAGTCCGAGCGCACCGCCCGCGTTGTTCACGAGCGCGTGCACGGGCCCGGAGGAGGCGAGGTGGTCGCGCAGAGCGTCGACCTGGGCGGCGTCGGTGAGGTCGGCGGCGAAGTACCCGGCGCCGGTCTCGGCGGCGAGCGCCTCCAGCCGGTCGCGCCGGCGCGCGACGGCGACGACCTCCCAGCCGTGCTCGCGGAACAGGCGGACCGCGGCCGCCCCGATCCCTGAACTCGCTCCTGTCACGACAACGCGTCGATCCACGCCCGTCCCCTTCCGTCAAGCCTCGGACACCCTCGACTCCGTCGTCGCAGCCCAACGCTAGTCTGGCCGCGTGCCGACCGCCGACCCGGTTCCCGCGACCGCCGGGACAGCCGTCACCCCGAAGCGCCGCGTTCCCCTCTGGGACAACGCGCGCTTCGTCTGCGTGACCCTCGTCGTGATCGGGCACGGCGTCCAGAGGCTGACGGCCAACTCCGACACCTCGCTCATCGTCTACCTGACGATCTACGCCTTCCACATGCCGGCGTTCGCGATCATCTCGGGCTACTTCTCCAAGAGCGGCGCCCCGAGCGGGCGCGCGATGCGGCGGGTGCTGACCGACATTCTCCTGCCCTACCTGATCATGGAGACGATCTGGACCCTGGTGCAGTTCCTGGTCGAGGGGAAGCAGGAGTTCAACCCGACGAAGCCGAGCTGGACGCTGTGGTTCCTGCTCGCGCTGGGCATCTTCCGCCTCGTCCTCCCCTACCTGGCGCTGCTGCGCTGGCCGCTGCTGATCAGCGTGGTGCTCGCGGTCGGGGTCAGCTACTACGACAACATCGACTCGACCTTCTCGCTCGCGCGCGCGATCGGGATCCTGCCGTTCTTCGTGTTCGGCTGGCGCCTGCGCGGCTTCGCCCCCGGCGGCCGCTCCGCCGTCGACCGCTGGCTCGATCAGCCGCCGTCGCGGGTGCTCCTCGCCCGGATCCTCGCCGTCGTCCTCTTCGCGGTCACGGCGGTCGTCATGACCGTCAACATCGAGGCGTTCCGAGCGGCGGACCTGCGCTACTGGTTCTTCTACGACCGTCCCTACGACGCCCTCGGCGAGACTCAGTGGTGGGCCGGGCTGGTGCGGCTGGCCCTGATGGCCGGAGCGGTCGTGCTCTCGCTCGCGCTCTTCGCGCTGGTTCCGCGCCGCCGCACCCCGCTCACCGCCTGGGGGCAGTCGACGATGTACGTCTACCTCCTCCACAGCTTCGTCCTCTATCCGCTGCGGGAGTCCGGGATCCTCTCGCGGACGGAGAGCACGCTCGCCCTCGTGCTGATGATCGTGTTCTGCATCGCGGTCTCGGTCGCGCTCTCACTGGGCTGGACCCGCACCGTCTTCCACCGGCTGGTCGAGCCCCGCGCGGCCTGGCTCTTCGCCCCGGCGGCCGACGAGAGGCCCCGGCGCCCGGACCGCGCCGACCCCACGGGCGCCAAGCGCGACCGGCAGCCCGAGCGGCGCTGACGGCCGTTACCCCGTGTGTCGGCGGTCCTGGCCGCCCGGCGGGCCCCCCGCGTACGCTCGTCGCGACGGAGAACGGCCCCGTCCCCGACCCCGACGATCCGATGGGAAGCACCATGACCGACTCCGAGAAGTGGCAGTTCGAGACCAAGCAGATCCACTCGGGCGCCGCCCCGGACCCGGTGACCAAGGCCCGCGCGACGCCGATCTACCAGACCACCTCCTACGTCTTCGACAACGCGGAGCACGCCCAGAACCTGTTCGCGCTGGCCGAGTTCGGGAACATCTACACCCGCATCCAGAACCCCACGCAGGCCGTCGTGGAGGAGCGGCTCACCGCCCTCGAGGGCGGCTCCGGCGCCCTGCTGCTCGCCTCGGGCCAGGCCGCCGAGACCGCGGCCGTGCTGAACATCGCCGAGGCCGGCGACCACATCGTCTCGTCGTCCTCGATCTACGGCGGCACCTACAACCTCTTCAAGTACACCCTCGCCAAGCTCGGCATCGAGACGACCTTCGTCGAGAACCAGGACGACCGCGAGGAGTGGCGCCGCGCCGTCCGCCCGAACACGAAGCTGTTCTTCGCCGAGACCGTCGGCAACCCCAAGATCAACATCCTCGACATCCGCACCGTGGCCGATGTCGCGCACGACGCCGGCGTGCCCCTGATCGTGGACAACACCATCGCGACGCCCTACCTGATCCGCCCCTTCGAGCACGGCGCGGACATCATCGTGCACTCGGCGACGAAGTTCCTCGGCGGCCACGGCACGGTCATCGGCGGAGCGATCGTCGACGGCGGCCGCTTCTCGTGGACCGCGAACGCCGAGCGCTTCCCCGGCCTCACCACGCCGGACGAGTCCTACCACGGCGCCGTCTACACCGACGCGGTCGGCGACTCCCTCGCCTACATCATCAAGGCCCGCGTGCAGCTGCTGCGCGACCTCGGCGCCTCGATCGCCCCGGCGAGCGCCTGGCAGCTCATCCAGGGCATCGAGACCCTCTCGCTCCGGATCGAGCGCCACGTGCAGAACGCGCAGGAGATCGCGGAGTACCTCGAGAACCACTCCGACATCGCCTCGGTGAACTACTCGGGCCTGCCCACCTCGCCCTGGTACGCCGCGGCCAACCGCTACGCGCCGAAGGGCGTGGGCGCGGTGCTCTCGTTCGAGCTGAAGGGCGGAGTGGACGCCGGCCGGGCCTTCGTCGACTCGCTGGAGCTGTTCTCGCACCTGGCCAACATCGGCGACGTCCGCTCGCTCGTCATCCACCCCGCGTCGACCACGCACTCGCAGCTCTCGCCCGAGCAGCAGCTGACCGCCGGCGTCACTCCGGGCCTGGTGCGCCTGTCGGTGGGACTCGAGAACGTCTACGACCTCCGCGCCGACCTCGACCAGGCCCTCCGCGCAGCGCGCGCCGTCGTCGAGGCCTCCCGCGCGAACGCCTGAGACCCCTCGGCGCCCTGACGGGGTCCCCGTCCTCGGGGACCACGTCGGGGCGCTCCGCGCGCGGGCGGAGGAGCGCGGGAGCAGGGCGTAACAAACGGCTCCGCCTCGCGGCGCTCTGACACGATGGACAGCGCTATGGACTGGCAGCAGACACTCGAGGACACGGTCCCGTCGGCGTTCGTCACCGAGCGCCAGCTCCTCTCGGTCATCGGCAAGCCGCCCGCCACCGGGGCCTGGCGCGACGGCGACCACCCGGGCGGACGCCGCTTCGTCGACCTCGGCCCGTTCGACTTCGAGGCGGGCGGCCGCCTCCCCCACGCCCGCATCGCCTACGAGAGCTGGGGCGCTCTGAACGAGCGCCGCGACAACGCCGTCCTCGTCCTGCACGCGCTGACCGGCGACTCCCACCTGCTCGGCCGCGGCGATCCCGGCCACGCGACGGACGGATGGTGGTCGGGACTCGTCGGCCCCGGCCTCGTGATCGACACCGACCGCTTCTTCGTGGTCGCCCCGAACATGCTCGGCGGGTGCCAGGGCTCCACCGGGCCCGCGTCCCTCGCCCCGGACGGCCACGAGTGGGGCGCACGGTTCCCGTACACGAGCATCCGCGACCAGGTGCGGGCGCAGGTGCAGTTCAGCGACCTGCTCGGCGTCGAGCGCTGGCACACCGTCATCGGCGGCTCGATGGGCGGGATGCAGGCGCTGGAGTGGGGGATCGACCACGCGGAGCGGGTCGCGCGCCTCGCGGTCCTCGCAGCTCCCCCGCGGGCCACGGCCGACCAGATCGCCCTCAACTTCGTGCAGCTCGAGGCGATCCGCAACGACGCGGCCTTCGCGGGCGGCTCCTACTACGACGCGGGCGACGGCCAGGGCCCGTACCACGGCCTCGCGCTCGCCCGCCGGATGGCACTGCTCAACTACCGCAGCCCCTCCGAGCTCAACGACCGCTTCGAGCGCAGCTGGCAGTCGGGGCTCAGCCCGCTCGGCGGCGGCGGCCGCTTCGCCGTGGAGTCGTACCTCGACTTCCACGGCAACAAGTTCACGCGCCGCTTCGACGCGAACAGCTACATCACGCTGGTCGAGGCGATGAACTCGCACGACGTCGGCCGCGGCCGGGGCGGCGAGGCGGCCGCCCTCTCCCGGATCACCAGCCCGACCCTCGTCCTCGGCATCGACAGCGACCGGCTCTTCCCGGTCGAGGGCCAGCGGATCATCGCGGCGCACGCTCCCGGCGCTCTCGACGGCGGAGAGGTCGCGGTGATCACCTCGACGTTCGGCCACGACGGGTTCCTCATCGAGGACGACGCGGTCGGCGCGCACCTCGCCCGGCTGCTGGCGCATCCCGCGACGGCCTGACCCGCCCGACCCCGGCGCGGTTCGACGCCCCGAACCGCGCCGACCGGCCCGGGCAGTGGCTATCGTGAGACGGGGGCCAGCCCCGCGCCACGACCGGAGGGGGCCAGAGCGTGCCGATGATCCGCAGCGCCCGCGAGCGCGATCGGCTGCTGCGCCACTCCGCCTGCGGGATCGGCCTGCTCACGGAAGCGGGGGCGCTCGGCATGGCCCTCATCCCCGGGACGCTCCAGCCCGCCGCCGTGCCGTTCGCCGTCGCGCTGCTCCTGGGCATGATGGCCGCCCACGTCGAGCTCGCCCGGACGGGGCGCCGCAGCCGCGTGATCGCGGTCGCCGTCGGCGGCCTGCTGCTGGGCTGGGGCCTCGCGCTGGGGCTCGCTCCGGGCGCCGACTTCGCCGGGTTCGTCCTGGTCAACACCGCGAACGCCGTGACCGCGAGCATCGCCGTGGTCGTGACGACGTCCGCGCGCCGTCTGCTCCTGCTGCTGCCGGTGCTCCTCCCGAGCCTGATCCCGTCGGTGCTCGTCTCGAGCGGCACCATGATCCCCACCGTGGTCGTCCAGAGCCTGCTGCCCTGGGGCACGCTCTGCGGCTTCGCCCTCTGGATCAGCACAGCGGTCCCGCGGGTGGTGCGGCGGATCGACAGCATCGGCAACGCCCACCGCGTGGAGCGCCTCGCCAGCGAGACGGAGGCGCAGCGCCGGCAGGGCGCGCGGCTCCTGCACGACACGGTGCTGGCCACCCTCACGCTCCTCGCGCACTCGGGCCGCGGAGTGTCGGTCGACGCGCTCCGGCAGCAGGCGGCGCAGGACGCGCAGCTCCTGCGCCAGCTCCGGCTCGGCGGGACCCCCACCCCGAGCGCGTCCGGCTCCTACCAGCTGACCAGCGTCACCTCCGCCCCCGCGGCCAACACCCTCGAGACCGTCCGCAACCGCTTCGGCCGGATGGGGCTCGACGTGATCTGGCACGGCTCCGGCCAGGTGGCGCTCACCGGCGCGGCCCTCGACTCCTTCGTCCTCGCCCTGGCGGAGTGCCTCGAGAACGTGCGCCGCCACTCCGGCGTCGCCTCGGCCGACGTGACGATCACCGAGGACGAGACGACCGTCCGCGCGATGGTCACGGACGCGGGCGCGGGCTTCGACATCGCGACCGTCCCCGACACGAAGCTCGGCTTCAAGGAGTCGGTGATCGCCCGGCTCGGCGACGTCGGCGGCCGCACCAGGCTGTTCAGCGCCCCCGGATCGGGGACGACCGTGGTGCTGGAGGTCCCGAAGTGAGCCCCGCACCGGAGTCGCGGGCCCCGCTGCTGGGACGCGTGCCCGCGACGCACGGCCGCTCCTCCCGGTCCGCCCGCTCGGTCCGTCGCCAGCAGGAGGGGCTCGGCACCAACTACCTCGGCAGCGGCCTCAACGGCATCGCCGCCGCGATCCTCGCCTACGAGCTGCTGATCTTCCTCTCGACCTCCGCCCGCTACAGCGACCTCGCACCCGCGGCGATCGCCTGGGTCCTCGTCGTCCTGGCCTTCGGATCCACCGTCCTCGCGATCCACCTCGGCGGACGCCGCCTGCCGCTCCCGGTCTACCTCTGCTTCCTCGTCGCCCTCGGAGCCGCCGTCGTGCTCGACCTGGTGGCCGTGACCCACTCCGGCGCGGCCCGCACCGTCCCCACCGCCGCGGTCGCGGGCGCCGTCGCGCACGCCGCGCTGATCGTCCACCGGCGCGGGATCGAGATCCTCGCGGTGAGCGCCCTCGTCGCGATCGCCGAGGTGATCGCGTTCCTCTCGATGGAGTCGGGCGGCGCGGGCGCGCTCTCGGTGCGCATCAGCGCCCTCGTGGTGACGATCGCGCCGGCCGTCGTCGTGGTCGTGATGATGCGCGGATTCCGCCGGATGGTCCAGCTCGAGATCGACCGCGCCCTCGTGCAGAGCACCACGCTCGGCCCGCGCTATGCGGTCGGGATGCTCGCCTCGGAAGAGCTCGCACGGCTCGACCTCGCCGCCGAGCGCCTCCTCGCCGAGGTGGGCGACGGCTCGGTCCGCCTGCCCCTCGACGCCCAGCGCGCCGCCCATGCGACCTCGCTCGCCACCCAGCTCCGCCTCCACCTCATCGAGGGGCGGCGCGAGACCTGGCTGCACCACGCCGTGCTCGAGTCCGAGCTGCTCGCGCCGCTCGTCGAGCTCGACGACCCGGACGGCACCGCCGGGCTCCTCGGGCACCAGCAGCGCGACGGGCTCCTCTCGGCGATCTGGCTGACCGCCGACAGCGCGACCGGGCTCGCCGTGGTCCTCCACGTCGAGTCGGGCAGCCCCCGCGATCCCGGAGCCGGGACGGCCGCCCGAGGACTGCTCGTGCCGATCACGCTCCGCTCCTCAGGCGCGCCCTTGCGCGGCGTCGATCCTGCGACGTGGGAGGCTATCGCTCAGGTCGGCGTCTTCCGCGACACCTCGCGCGACGGGGAGCTCCGGATCGAGATCGACTGCCTGGTCGAGAATCCCGCCGACCGGTGAGCAGCCGCCGAGAGACCGCCGACGACCGCCGACCGAAGGACACCGATGACACCCACCGCTGACGCGAAGATCACTCTCGCGGTCGTGGACGACCACAAGATGCTCCTCGGAGCGCTCACGGAGTGGATCCGCGGAGCCGCCTCCGACATCCAGCTGGTGGCCGCGGTCGCCTCCTGGCCCGAGCTGCTCACGCACCCCGAGTTCCCCGTCGACGTCGTGCTCCTCGACCTCGACCTCAAGGACAACATCCCGATCTCGGTGAAGCTCTCGACCCTCAAGACCACCGGGGTGAAGACCGTGCTGATGAGCACCTACTCCGAGCCCGCCGTGGTCCGCGAGGCACTCGCCTCCGGAGCCCTCGGCTACCTCGTGAAGACCGAGGACGCGGACATGATCGTCGAGGCGATCCGCGCGGCCAAGGACGGCCACTCCTACATCTCGCACGAGCTCGACATGGCGCTCTCCACCGGCGACTCCGACGGAGCGCCGAAGCTCAGCGCGCAGGAGCGCCGCGTGATGGCTCTCTACGGCGGCGGCGAGCCGGTGAAGTCGGTCGCGTTCGAGCTGGGCATCTCGGAGGAGACGGCGAAGTCGTACCTCAAGCGGATCCGCGAGAAGTACCGCGTCGTCGGCATCGACGTCGGCACGAAGGTGGCGCTCCGCAAGCGCGCCATCCACGACGGGATCCTCATCGAGACGGACTGAGTCCTCTTCCGTGGCGGTCCCTGCCCGCCACGGCGCGGTCGGCTTCACGACGTGGTGCGTTCCGCGGAGCGAGGTGCGTCGCCCGGCATCGATCCGCTGGCACGCGGATCGCTGTCGGCGGGCTCCACGAGGGCGCGGCGGTCCCCGCCCGCCGCGGCGCGGTCGGCTTCACGACGTGGCGCGTTCCGCAGAGCGGGGTGCGTCGCCCGGCATCGATCCGCTGGCACGCGGATCGCTGTCGACGGGCTCCACGAAAGGCGCGGCGGTCCCCGCCCGCCGCGGCGCGGTCGGCTTCACGACGTGGTGCGTTCCGCGGAGCGAGGTGCGTCGCCCGGCATCGATCCGCCGGCACGCGGATCGCTGTCGGCGGGCTCCACGAGGGCGCGGCGGTCCCCGCCCGCCACGGCGCGGTCGGCTTCACGACGTGGTGCGTTCCGCAGAGCGAGGTGCGTCGCCCGGCATCGATCCGCCGGCACGCGGATCGCTGTCGGCGGGCTCCGCGAGGGCGCGGCGGTCCCCGCCCACCACGGCGCGGTCGGCTTCACGACGTGGTGCGTTCCGCAGAGCGAGGTGCGTCGCCCGGCATCGATCCGCTGGCACGCGGATCACTGTCGGCGGGCTCTACCTCGTCGAGCGGCGGCCACCTGCTCCTGCAGTCGAGCAGGGCGGGCGTGCCTGAGTCGTGCCGGTCGAGTCGCCGCGGGACGCGGCGTATCGAGACCCGCCAGACACGCACAACGGGTCGATGCTGGTCGAGATGCCGCGGGACGCTGGGCATCGAGACCCACCGGACCGGGACTGCGAGTGCTCCTGCGGGCCCGCGTCAGGGGGCCAGGACGGCGACCGTCATGCCGGGCGTCGCGGCGGGGGCGTCCATCGCGGCGAGGGCGCCGGGCAGGTCCTCGAAGGCGATGGTGCGGCCGACGGAGTCGGCGGGGCGCAGACGGCCGGCGACGATGTCGTCGAGGAGGGCCGTGTAGCCGCTCCGGGCGATGCCGTGGCTGCCCAGCAGCTCCAGCTCCTGGGCGATGACCCGGCCGAGCGGGATCGCCGGTGCGGCGTCGGGCCCGAGCAGCAGACCCACCTGCACGTGCCGGCCGCGCGGACGCAGGGCGGCGATCGACGCCTCCGCGGTGACCCTGCTGCCGACGGAGTCGACCGCCAGATGCGCACCTCCTTCGGTCGCCGCCCGGATCGCCTCGGCGGCACCCTCCCCTCCGGGAACGGTCACCGCCCCGAGCGCGGCTGCGGCCTCCCGCGCCGAGGCGGAGACGTCCGACGCCACCACACGGGCCCCGGCCGCGAGCGCGACGATCACCGCGGAGAGGCCGACTCCGCCGCAGCCCAGCACCGCGACCCACTCCCCCGGGGCGACCCGGCCGCGCTCGTGCAGGGCGTGGTACGCGGTCCCGAAGCGGCAGCCGAGACCGGCCGCCTCGACGAAGCCGACGGAGTCGGGCAGGCGCACCAGGTTCAGGTCCGCACCCGGCACGGCCACCGCCTCGGCGAACGACCCGTCGAGGGTGAATCCCGGCTGCTGCTGCCGGAGGCACACCTGCGTCGCCCCCTCCCGGCACTGCTCGCAGTCGCCGCAGGCGAACACGAACGGCGCCGTGACCCGGTCGCCGACCGCGAAGAGCGACACCTGGGCTCCCGTCGCGATCACCGTCCCGGCGAACTCGTGCCCGGGGATCTGCGGCAGGACGACCGAGTCGTCGTGCCCCTTCCACGCGTGCCAGTCGCTCCGGCACACCCCGGTCGCCGCGACGCGGACGACGACGCCGTCGACGGGGCAGACGGGCTCCGGGACCTCGACGATCGCGGGGAGGGCGGAGAAGGACGAGTAGCTCACGGCGCGCATGCCGAGAGTCTTCCAGAGGCCCGGGCCGCGCTCTGCTTACAGCGCGTCGACCGGGATGCCGCCGGTGCCCGGCTGGGCGGGCTCGCGGTGGACCGGGTAGACCGTGCCTCGGGCGCGGTCGATCGCGATACTGCCGAGGGCGAGCACGATTCCGGCCGCGGTCAGGCCCACGCCGACCCAGATGGGCGACAGGTAGCCCAGTCCGGCGGCGATCGTCAGGCCGCCGAGCGCGGCACCCACCGAGTTGCCGATGTTGAGGGCGGAGTGGTTGAGCGCGGCCGCGATCGTCTGGCTGTCGCGCGCCACGTCCATCAGCCGGGTCTGGATCGCGGGCGACGCGGCCGCCGAGAAGCCCGCCGAGAGGAACGCGAACACCACCAGCCCGACGACCGACGAGGCCGACAGCGCGAGCCCGATCAGCGAGACGCCGACGCCGGCGAAGAACACCACCAGCGCCCGCCGCACGTCGCGGTCGGCGGCCCACCCGCCGACGAGGTTGCCGACGGTCATCCCGAGGCCGATGACGACCAGGATCCACGGGACCGCGCCGAGCGGCAGCCCCGTCACCTCGGTCGCGAGCGGCGAGATGTAGCTGTACATCGCGAAGAGTCCGCCGAAGCCGATGGCGCCGACGAGCAGGGTCATCCAGACCTGCAGGCGCCCGAACGCCCGCAGCTCGTTGCGGACGGTCGCCGCCGGATTCCCGGGCTGCGCGGGCACCAGAAGCTGGACGGCCACGACGGTCAGCGCGAAGAGCACCGCGACCACGAGGTAGGCGGTGCGCCAGCCGGCGATCTGCCCGACCCAGGTGATCGCGGGCACGCCGACGACGTTCGCGATCGTGAGCCCGGAGAGCACGAACGCGACTCCCTTGCCGCGCTTGCCGGGACCCATCAGGTCGGCGGCGACCAGGGAGGCGATGCCGAAGTAGGCGCCGTGCGGGAGGGCGGCGACGAAGCGCGCGGCGAGGACGAGCGGGAAGCTCGGGAGCAGCGCCGAGCCGATCGTCCCGACGGTGAAGGCGACGAGGAGGGTCAGGAGGAGCCTCTTGCGCGGCCAGCGCGCCGCTGCGGCGGCGATGGTGGGGGCGCCGACCACGACGCCGAGTGCGTAGGCCGAGATCAGCATCCCGGCCTGCGAGACGGCCTGCTCCTGGCTCGCGGCCCAGACCCCGGGGAGGAGGTCGGCGGCGAGCTGCGGGAGGAGCCCCATGGCGACGAACTCGGTCGAGCCGATGCCGAAGCCCCCCATCGCGAGGGCGAGCAGGGCGAGGCGGGTCCGAGCGGGCGAGAGCGTCACCGGTCAAGGCTACTCAAGATCGGGCGGATGTCGAATCGATTCGAGAAAGCCCGGACACGAGAGGTCTCGGCGCGGACCCGCTACTCCCCCAGCGCGTCGTTTAGCCGGGCGATCTTGCCGTCGATCTCGCCCGAGTAGCCGGGGCGGATGTCCGCCTTCAGGACGAGCGACACGCGCGTCCCGAACGCTCCGACGGCCTCAGTCGCGCGCTTGACGACGTCGAAGACCTCGTCCCACTCCCCCTCGATCTCGGTGAACATCGAGGTCGTCCGCGACGGCAGGCCGCTCTCGCGGACGATGCGGACGGCGGCGGCGACGGCGTCGTGGACGGACGCGTCGGGCGCCTCGCCCCCGGACGGTGCGACCGAGAATGCGACGAGCATGGGAGCCTCCTTGACTGCGCGCACCGCGTGCCGGCCCCGCGCCCTCCGAGCCTACGAGCCCTGGGGCGCCAGGCGGGTCTCGCCGGTCAGCGACGACGCGGAAGTCGTGGCGCCGGGTGCGACGACCCGCGCCGTCCCCATCCTCCACAGCTCGCGCAGCAGCCAGCCGAGCAGCACCACGAGGAGGATGTTCCGCACGGTCAGCACGAGCACCATCCACCAGTGCGACCAGAGGAGGAAGAGGTAGAGGTACGGGTAGACCACCTGGGTCAGAGCCGCAGTGACGAGGGTCAGCTTCGCGGGCCGGTCGAACGCGCCGTCGCGGCACGCGATCAGCCCGGCGATCACCGGCGGCGCGAGCCAGACGATGTACTGCGGCGAGAGCACCTTGTTGGTGTCGATGAACACGACCACGAAGGTCAGCGCGAGCAGCGGGAACAGCCTGGCGGGGTCCGCCCGGCGGGCGAGAGCACGGGCACCCAGCAGGGCCACGCCGAGCATGGCCAGAGCCAGCAGCGGGGTCATCAGGCTCGCCGCGAACTCGGTGCCGGGCCCGTGCATCTCGAAGGTGTTGATGTCGGCGGCGTAGTAGACGTAGCTCCCCGATCCCGGGAGGACCGACAGCCACATCCAGGGAGTGCTCACGACGGCCTCGATCTGGAGGCCCCGATCGGTCTGATCGGTGACGAAGCTGAAGACCTGGTCCCCGCCGCCGACGAGGACGACCGCGAGCACGATGATCACGGAGGCGACCGCGGGGACGAGGATCATCCGCAGCCGTCCGCGCAGGACCAGCACGGCAGCGGCGAGGATCGCGGCCGGCCACACCTTGATCCAGGTGGCCACGGTCAGCAGCAGCGCCGCGACGCCCGGACGGGTCGCCGCCCAGAGCATCCCGGCGATGGCCGGCGGCGCAGTGAAGGCGTCGATGCGGCCGATCGCGATCGGCCCGAGGAGGACGAGGAACAGCAGCCACCAGCGCGCCGCGGCGAGGCGCGGTGCCGACCGACCGCGCAGCAGCAGGGCGAAGGCGGCGGCATCGGCGAGCGCGACGAGGACGAGCCACATCAGGTCGTAGCCCGCCGAGCCGAAGAGCCAGGAGGCGGCGATCGGGCCCCAGGCGAGGATCGGGTAGACCCAGCCCGTGTCGATCCCGGCGATGCCGCCGCCCTCGACGGCGGTCCTCATCCACTCCTTGTAGACGATGCTGACGTCGCCCATCGGCAGACCCGGAGCGAACAGCGCCAGGAGGGAGAGCACCACGTGCACCAGCGCGAAGGCGCCCCAGAGCACGGCGACGGAGTCGCGGTTCTCGCGCAGCCGGGCGAGGGGGCGGGAGGACGCTCGAGGAGGGGAGGACGGCACCGCGTCATTGTAGAGGGGCCGCTGAACGGGACCCTGGCAGCACCTGAGCCCGCCTGAGAGCGCCGCTCCCGCCGGGCATCGGTCCCCCGGCGGCGTCGGTCGCCGCCGGGCGTCAGCAGCCGGCGTCACGACCCGATGAACTCAGTAGCCGGCGAACGCGTCGGTGCGGATCCGCTTCGCCCCGGCACCGCGCAGGGCGCCGCGGACCGAGTCGACGAACGACGGCGACCCGGAGACGTAGCCCACGCGGCGGCCGGCGTCCGGCACCGCGTCCGCGAGCAGCTCGGCGGTCAGTCGGCCTGTGACGTGCGACCACCGTGCGGGCAGGTCGGTCGGCGCCTCCTTCGAGCAGAGCACGACCCGGGCCCCCGACTCCTGCAGCAGGTCGCGGTACGCGACCTCGGCGAGGCTCGGCGCGGCGACCACGACGACGACGTCGCGCCGCGGACCGTCCGCGAGCGAGCGGAGCTGACTGGCGAACGGGGTGATCCCGATACCGCCCGCCACCAGCAGCAGCGGCACGGCGGGATCGGCAGGCAGGACGAAGTCACCGCCGACGCTCGTCGCCCGAAGCGAGTCGCCGGGCTCCAGAGCGGCGAGGGCGCGCTTGAAGCTGCTCGCCTTCTCCGGCATCCGCAGGGCGATCGCGATCTCGCCGTCGGACGGAGCGGAGGAGACCGAGAAGGTGCGCCGGCTGCCCCGGCTGTCGGCGCGGTGCGGCAGGTCGAGCTCGAGCCACTGGCCCGGCTCGAAGGTCAGCGGCGAGCGGGAGCGGAAGCGGTACTCCGCGATGCCCGGCGCCAGCACGCGGGTCGAGGCGAGCTCGAGCGTGTGCCGCCGACGCTGGCGGAACGCGAAGGCGAACGCGAGGGCGTTGCCGACCACGAGGCCCAGCTCCGGAGTGGCGGAGACGACGCCGATGTGGAAGGGGACGCTCGCCACGAGCGCTGCGACGACCGCGATGATCAGCTGCTGCGAGCGGCGCGGCGCGAGCGTGAGCGGCTCCGTCAGCATGAAGGCGCCGGCGAAGACGAAGGGGTAGGCCGTGAGGACCAGAGCCGCCGCGGCGCCGAGGTCCTGGCCGTTCTGCACCGCCTGCTGCACGGACACCCCGCCGGCGACGACGACGAAGACGGCGAAGACGGCCCAGCGGCGGACCCGCGCGACGATCAGGAGGGAACCCACGACGACGAACGGCCAGATCGCGCCACTGGCGATCCACCAGGCTCCGGCGTTGAGCCCGGTGAAGCCGATGATCAGTACGGCGACCGCGGCCGGGTTGAAGAGGTGGCGGCCCCGCCAGGCCAGGACGTACTTGGACGCGGCGGCGATCGCGCCGACGAGCGCGATCACGGCGAGCCCGCGGGGATCGGCCGTCGGGAAGAGCAGGCAGGCGATCAGCAGACCGGTGACGAGCGAGGACTCCAGGTGCGCGCGGCTGCGGAACAGCCGCGCGAGGACCGCGCTGACCAGGGCCGTCGAGGCGACGGCGACGAGCGTCGTGCCGAGGATCTCGAGCGGCGTCGAGAAGATCAGGCCGGCTGCGGCGTAGCCGACGGCGACGAGCAGGAGCGCGGCGAGCGTCATCCAGACCAGCCGGTAGGTGGTGACGCGGCCGAGGGCGCGGTCGAAGGTGCCGATCATCGGAAGACCTCTCCGGGGAAGGAAGGCGAGTAGTGGAGGGTGCCGTCGCTGCGGACGCGGACGAACTCGAAGTCGAAGCGCTCGGCGAGGGCCTCGGACGGACAGACGAACAGCGCGGTCGCGAGCCCGTCGGCGACGAGGGCCGTGTCGGCCACCGCCCAGGCGGCGACGATGCTCTCGACCGGAGCTCCGGTCCGCCCGTCGAGGACGTGGTGGAGGCCGCTGCCCCAGGCGCGGCGGTTGCTCGCCGAGCCGCAGAGCGCGCGGTCGCCGGGCACCGCCACTCCCAGTGCGCTGCTCGGGTCCCACGGGTGCTCGAGGCCGACCCGGACGGGTCCGGCTCCGATGCCCCGGAGGTCGCCGCTCGCGTCGACGACGGCGGGCCCGACTCCGTCGAGCTCCTCGAGGACGAGGTCGACGAGCTGGCCCTTGCCCGCGGCGCCGACGTCGACGACGGTCCCGGGCTCGACCCGCAGTCCCGCCGCCCCGCGTCGGGCGGCGGCCCAGGAGGGAGCGGGGACGGCGGGTCCGCGCGGGACGAGGGTGTACGCGGAGTCGTAGCCGAGCTGCTCGAGAGAGCCGCCGACGAAGGGGGTGACCGCCCCGCCGGTCAGCTCGTCGAGCACGTCGTACAGTGCGAAGAGGTCGACCGCCTCGTCGGGGAAGACGTGCTCGCCTCCGGCCCGCAGCTGCGAGACGGCGGAGTCGTCACGGAACCGCGACCAGGTGCGGTCGTACTCCGCGATGCGCGCCTCGACCCGCGAGCGGTGGGAGGGCCCGAGCGGCTCGGCGGTGTCGATCTGCCAGCCGGTGCCGATCGCGTCGAACCGCCACGCGTGGCCGAGGACCGTCGGGGCGTCAGGCCGTGGCATCGGCCTTGATGGTCTCGACGGCGTCGTTGAAGCCGCCGGAGGTGAGGGAGGACCCCGACACCTTGGAGACCTTCAGCTCGTCGAGCTGCTTGCCGACGACCTCGCCCGCGATGCCGCCCGCGAAGCGCGACTGGTACTGCTGGCCGGTGGGGTTCTCCGACTCCGGGGTCACGGTCACGTCGGTGACGACGCCGTCGGCGAGGGTCAGCGAGACGCCCACCTTCTCGTTCCCTCCGGGCGAGGTGTAGGCGCCCTCGGCCTCGTAGGTGCCGTCGGCGTAGCTGCTGCCGCTCGCGGCGGAGGACGCGGCGCCGGTGGCCTCGGGGGCGGAGCTGGTGGCGGTGCTCGGAGCGGTGGTGATCGCCGCGTCGGCGGCGTCGCTCCCGGTCGTGGTGGTGCTGGAGCAGGCGGCGAGCGCGGCGAGGGTGCCGGCGCCGGCGAGGAGGGTCAGGGCGTAGCGGGCGGGAGTCGTGGTCTTCGCGGTCATGTCTGTTCTCCTGGTCAAGGCGGACGCGGCGGATCCGACGGTAGAGGTGCTCGCTTCGAGCACCCGATGAGGCGGCGGTGCGGAGCCGGTGAGCCGGGCCGCGGGCGTCGCTTCCTCCAGGACAACGGCGGCGGTCCCGGTTCGGTTCAGCGCTCGTCCGACGGGCGTGTCAGCGCAGGAGTGCGGCGACCACTCCGGGCAGGTGCTCCGCGATGTCGAGCGCGGCGATCGGGCCGCCGGCGGAGGCGCTCCGTCCGGCCTCCGCGTGCAGGACGGCGGCCGCGGCGGCCACGGGGGCGAGGTCCTCCGCCGTCAGAGTCGCCCCGGCCGCCTCGGCGTCCGCGGCCCGACCGGCGAGGAGTGCGCCGAGCACGCCGCCGAGGAC